>NZ_JACAOM010000011.1:0-64461 GCF_013386245.1 Pseudomonas sp. 21615526
ATACCAGCCATGACCGAAGAAACGGATATGTACTCCCGCCTAAGGATCCAACACCCCCCCGCTGTACCCCTCAGACAACCGCGTCCCGGTAAACTTGGCCACCACCGAACCCTGTGAAACCAGCCGCTCCCGATGCCCCGTCACCATCCGCCCGGTTTGCGCCGCATGCAGCACAACCTCAGAAGCCGGATCCCCAGGCCGCCGAATAATCCGCGCAAACCGCTCACCCTCTTCCACCTGTTCACCCAACCCTTTTTCAAACACCAACACCCCGGCACACGGCGCCAGGATGGTCTCCATGCAGCCCATATCCACCACCTGCCCGTGCCATTGCGCAATCACCGGCGCCTCATCAATCACCCCACTGGCACAAAGCCAACCCCAGATCCCATCACCATCCTGCCCGGCCAGGGCATCACTCACATCCGCCTGCCCACGCAATTCAATCGTCGCCGCCAACCGCGGCTGCCCATGATCAATGATGGTCTCCTCAAACGACCCATCACCGCCCTCGTCCCAGACAATCACCACATCCACCTGCAACGCCGCCGCCAATACCTGGCCCTCTGGCCAAAAGCTGCGGTGGATGTAGAGATATGGCAGGGCTTCATCATCGGTGTGCAGGTCCAGCACCAGGTCAGCATCGGCGGCCAGTTGCACCAGGCTTTTCTGCCATTGCGCCAGGTTGCTGGCCGGCCGCTCCATGGCCAATGAATGATCAAACGCCCGGTTGAAATTCTGCCCGGTGGCTTCGTGAAACCGCCCCAACAACCGCCCCTGGCGAAACTGGCCAATGCCAAACGGGTTGGCCTGGGGCACCACCGTCACCGTGCCCTTGAGCCGGCCCTGATCCTGGCAGGCCTGCAAACGCGGCAGCAGTTGATGCAACACCAGCATTCCGGCGATTTCATCGGCATGCACACCGGCCTGCAGGTGCACCCGAGGGCCGTCGCCGTCACCCTCGAAGCGCCAGGCGCCAATGTGCAGGGTGTTCCCGGAATCCCCGGGGACTTGCCACGAAAGGTCTTTTGCCATGCCGTTGCCCTCCTCTTGTTGGTTCTGCAGGTATATATTGAACACACGTTCAACCATGTATCTTCACCGAGGGTGTGCCTGTGGCCGAAGACCGTCGCGACCTGTTGATTGCCGCCACCCTCACCAGCCTCGCCCGTGACGGGCATGCCGGCATTTCCGTGCGGCGCATCGCCGCTGAAGCCGGGGTTTCGGTGGGGTTGCTCAATCACCATTTCGGCAGCATCGATGCACTGATCGCCGAGACCTACCACAAACTCGCCAGCGAACTGACCACCGCCCTGTGGCAGGAAGTCGACCAGGCCGTGGGCCCTGCCGCGCGGCTCGATGCATTCCTCGCCGGCTCGTTTTCCTCGCGGGTCATGGACCCGAAACTGTTGGGCGTCTGGGTGGTGTTCTGGAGCCTGATCCGCCACTCGAACCACGTGAATGACTCCCATGAAAAAAGCTACCGCGCCTACCTCGAACTGATCCGCCAGTTGCTCGACGACCTGGCCGAGAGCGAAGGCTTCGTGATCCACGACACGCGCCTGGCCGCCATCGGCTTATCGGCGATGCTCGACGGACTCTGGCTCGAGTGGTGCCTCAACCCCGGCACCTTCAGCCCCGCCAACGGGCTGCACATCTGCCGTTGCTGGATACAGGGGCTGCGTCACGGAGCATTCGGCGCCGACCACATCCTGTGACACCGGGTGCCGGGCGCTGAGCATGGCCAGGGTGCCGCTGATGGCGATCAGCACGGCGCCGAAAATCAGCGACACGTCCATCACCGTGCCCCAGACCAGGCTCGACAGCAGGAACGCCCAGATCAAACCGGTGTATTCAAACGGCGCCAGCAGCGTCGCCGTGGCCCGGCGGAAGCTCGCAAACAGCAGGAACTGGCCAATCCCGCCCACCAGCCCCGCGCCGAGCATGCCCAGCCATGCCGGGGTCGGCGATGGCGTGTGGGTCCAGGGCAGCGTCAGCGCCATGCAGATTACAAACACCACATTGGTGATCAGCATCTGCTCCAGCACCGAGGTGTTGTCGTCCACCTGGCGCAACTGGATATAGGTAAACGCCCAGCACAGTGCTGCCGCCAATGTCAGGGCGATTGGCAACGGATCGAGCATGTTGCTGGGGCGACAAGCGATCACCACGCCGACAAAGCCGATGATCAGCGAAATCCACTGGCCGCGACTGGCGCGCTCCTTGAGGATCAATGCCGCGAGCAACGTGACCATGATCGGTGCGGAAAAATACAGCGTGGTCATTTCCGCCAGGGTCAGGTCTCTGGCGGCGGTGTAGTACAGCAGCCAGGCCAGCAGCGACAGCAGGCCGCGGATGATCAACAGCTTGCGGCTGACCGAGTGCCAGGCACGCTTGAGCAAACCCATTCGCCCGGCGATCACGCACGCGGCGACCACCACCAGGCTGCGCCAGAACAGGATGGTGAACACTGAGTAGTCGGCCACCAGCCATTTGATCCCGGCGTCCTGCAGCGCCAGGAACGCATAGGCCAGCGAGCACAGGGCAATCCCTTGCAACGAGCGATCGGTTTTCATCCGGCAGACCTGCGCAACGGTGTGCCGCGTCGCTCGGCAATCGCGTACAGGGCTTCAATCAAAAAGGTCAGGCACAGGTAGACCCCGGCCACCAGCAGCAGCGGCTGGTAGATCTGCAAGGTCTGGGCGCGTACCACGTTGGCGGCGCCAAGCAGGTCGACTACCGCAATGGTCGAGGCCAGCGCCGTGGACTTGAGCAGCATCACCGTCTCCCCCGCCAGGGTCGGCAGCAGCAGGCGCATGGCCCGTGGCAGGCGCACCCGCAACAGTGCCTGGCGTGGCGTCATGCCGAACGCCGAGGCGGCTTCCATTTCACCCTTGGGCACGGCCAGCAGCCCGCCGCGAATCACTTCACCGACGTACGCGCCCACCGACAACACCAGGGCGAACACGATGTACCAGTAACCGTCCCGCAGGAACGGCCAGAGGAAACTCCCGCGAATCATTGGGAACTGGGCAAACAGGCTGCCCAGGCCGTAATAGAAGATGTAGATCTGGATCAGCAACGGCGTGCCCCGCAGCACACTGGTGTAGCCCAGTGCGCAACGGGCCAGCCACTTGCGCCGGGACAGCCGCGCCAGCGCTACCAGCACCGCCAGGGCGAAGCCGAGCACTGCCGAGATCACCAGCAGCGACAGCGTCGTCTGCAAGCCCTTGGCGATCAGTCCTGCGTAATAACTTATCCACTCAGGCATGTGCGGCTCACTCGACAACCGGCATCCAGCGACGAATACGTCGCTCCAGGCGCCCGGACAGGTAGTTGGAGGCCAATGTCACCAGGTAATACAAGGCGGCGGCCGTGAGGTAGAACAACAGGTAATGCCGGGTCGAGCCCGCCGCCTGTTTGGCGGTGTACAGCAGTTCGTTGGTGCCCACTACGCTGATCAGCGCGCTGTCCTTGATCAGATTGATCCACAGGTTGGACATCCCCGCCAGGGCGTATGGCGCCATGATCGGCAGGGTCACCCGACGGAACAGGCCAAAGCCGCTCAAGCCAAACGCCCGCGCCGCTTCGATCTGGCCATGGGGAATCGCGAGGATCGCCGCGCGGAAAATCTCCGAGGCGTACGCGCCTTGCACCAGCCCCAGTACCAGGACCGCTACCAGCGGGCCGCTGATGTTGAACTGCGCAAACCCCAGCCACAGCATCAATGCGTTGAGGCCCATCGAGCCTGCGTAATACAGCAGCAGGATCAGCAGCAACTCGGGCACCGCGCGAAACACCGTGGTGTAGCCGCGCATCAGCATGGCTATCGGGCGCGGTGCACTGAGCTTGGCGCAGGCCACCACCAGGCCGATCAGCAGCCCCACCGCAAACGAGCCGGCGGAGATCTGCAGGGTCATCCAAAGCCCTTTGAGCAGTGCATTGCCCCAGCCTTGTTCGCTGAAGTTGAGTAGATCGAACATCGCGGCTCCCTATTTCGATGACACGCGGTGACCCTGTGACGAGGGCGCTTGCTGTGGCGAGGGAGCTTGCTCCCGCTGGACTGCGTAGCAGGCCCATTGTTTGGGGGCGCTTCGCACCCCAGCGGGAGCAAGCTCCCTCGCCACAAGCACTCTCTTTCTACCGGATTAGTTTGTGTAGGGGCTGTCACATACCTTGCTGACGTACGCCGGGGTGTCGGCGCGTTTGCACGGGCTGACCGATACCCCAAACACGCTCTGCGAGAGGTCGGCGTAGTCCTTGCTCACCAGCAACTCACCGATGGCCTTGTCGAGCCGGGCCTTGAGTTCGGTGTCTTCCTTGCGCAGGCCGGCCCCCACGCCGCGGCCGATGATCGGGTCGTAAGGCACTTCGGCGATTTCGGCCAGGCCCTGGGCCTCAGGGGTCTTGACCATCATGGCGATGGCGACGCCGTCGGCCATCATCAGGTCGGTGCGCCCGGCAATCAGGTCGGCGTTGGCCGATTCCTGGGTGTCGTAGTACTTCAGGTCAGCAATGTTCTCGTAGTACTTCTTCAGGTAGTTGGCGCTGACCGTGGAGATCTGCACGCCGATGATCTTGCCCTTCAGCCCTGCCGGCGAGACTTCGACCGTGGTGCCCTTGGGGCCGGCAATGCCCAGCAGCGAATCGTAGTAGGCGCGGCTGAAAGCGATCTGTTTTTCGCGCTCTTCGGTGACCGACATCGAGGAGAAAATCACGTCGATTTTCTTCGCCAGCAGTGACGGAATAATCCCGTCCCAGGCCACTTCCTTGATCTGGCACTCAGCCTTCATCAAGCCGCAGAGCTTATGGATCAGGTCGACTTCAAAGCCCGTCCACTCACCATTGCCGCCCTTCACCGTGAACGGTGGGTAGGGTTCTGCCGCCACCGCGAACACAATGGGTTTCTCCGCCGCCAACGCAGTACCTGCCGCCAGCATCAACACAGCACTGCTCAACCACTTTGCCAATCGTTTGGATTTCATGATCTTGCCCCGTCTTTTTTTGGAGTTAGCGAGTTTGATGCGCGTTGACGAACTGCCGGCAACGTTCACTCCGTGGGTCGATAAACACCGAGTCCGGCGAGCCGGTTTCCTCGATCAGGCCTTGATGCAAAAACGCGACTTTGGATGACACATCCCGGGCGAACGCCATTTCATGGGTCACCAGGATCATGGTGCGGCCTTCTTCGGCCAGGGAGCGAATCACCCGCAGGACTTCGCCCACCAGCTCCGGGTCGAGGGCCGAGGTGGGTTCGTCGAACAGCATGACTTTGGGGCGCATGGCCAGGGCTCGGGCGATGGCCACCCGCTGCTGCTGGCCGCCGGAGAGGAACGCCGGGTATTCATTGCGCTTGGCGGCCAGGCCAACCCGGTCGAGCAAGGCTTCGGCGCGCTCGATGGCTTCGGCCCGGCTTTCGCGCAGCACCTGGATCGGCGCTTCGATCAGGTTCTCCAGCACAGTGCGATGGGGCCACAGGTTGAAGTTCTGGAACACCATGCCGAGTGTCGAGCGAATCCGCACCAGTTGCCTGGCGTCGGCCACCAGCGGTGCGCCGGGCCGGCCGTAGTTGAGCTTGATGCTTTCACCGTCGACGTGGATGCTGCCCTGGTCCGGCACTTCGAGCATGTTGATGCAGCGCAGCAAGGTACTTTTGCCCGAGCCGCTGGCGCCGATCAGCGAGATCACCTCGCCTTCGTGGGCGGTCAGGGAGATGCCCTTGAGCACCTCGATATTGCCAAAGCGTTTATGCAGGTCGAGCACCTCAATCATCTTCTTCGCAGCCACCGGCTGTACGCTGATGATTTTCGCCGCAGGCTCGATTCGCGGTTCTCCGGCGAGCTTGGCGACGAAGCGGCTGATACGTTCACAGGCTTCGGCCAGTCGCGCTTCACCCAGGGTAAACGACAGCCGCACAAAACCCTGGGCCGGTTCGCCGAAGGCCGCGGCATCCAGCACGGAAACCCCTGCTTCGCGGAACAGCCGCCAGGCGAAATCCAGGGAGCCGAGGCCGGTGTCCCGCACATCCACCAACACGAACATGCCTGCCTGCGGGGCCCGCACGTGAATGCCCGGGCAACCGCCGAGGCCTGCTACCACCAGGTCGCGGCGGCGGCGGTAGGTTTCGCGCATGCCCTGGGTGACTTCATCGTGGGCCAGCACGGCGGCGGTCGCGGCCTCCATCACGAACCCCGGCAAGCCGTAGAGCATGCTCAATACCAGGGTTTCCGCGTGGGCCACCATCGCAGGCGCGGCGACGATCCAGCCGATGCGCCAGCCGGTCATGGCATGGGACTTGGACAGGCTGCCGATCACGATGCAGCGATCGGCCATGCCCGGCAACGCGGCCAGGCTATGGTATTCGCCATCGAACACCAGGCTTTCGTAGACCTCGTCCACCACTACCCACAGTTCATGCTCGATCGCCAGGTCAGCGATCACCTGCAATTCCTGAGGGTTGAGGACAACGCCGGTGGGATTGTTGGGGTTGGAGAAGAAGATCGCCCGGGTGCGAGGCGTAATGGCGGCAGCCAGCAGTGCCGGGTCGAGGCGAAAGCCCGAGTCGGCGGAACACGGCACCCGCACCAGCGTTGCGCCGCTGGCCTTGAGGGTCGCTTCGTAGGTGACGTACATCGGGTCGAGCACGATCACTTCATCACCGGCCTGCAACAGGCACAGCGAGGTGACGAACAAAGCGTTCTGCGCACCGGCCACGGTGATGACGTTTTCAGCGTCGAGCGGGCGAGCCAGGGACTGGCTGTAGCGCGCGGCGATGGCATCGCGCAGTGCCGGGCGGCCGGGGATTTCGGTGTAGTGGGTGTCGCCCTGGCGCAGGGCCTCGACGGCGGCGTCCGTGATGAACGAGGGTGTGGCGAAATCCGGATCGCCCACACTCAGGATGATGATGTCTTCGCCTTTGCTGCTGGCCTGGAAGGCAGCGTGGTGGATGTCCCAGGCGGCTACGCCCTGCCCTGCAATTCGCTCGACAAAAGGTGAAAACCGCATGCCAGTGCCTCTCGTTCAATCAGAAAAAGCGCAAGCCCGCCTGTTACCAGGCAGGGGGTGCAGCCAACATAATTGAAACTGAACACTCGTTCAACGGCAAACTTCACCGGATGTCGTTAACAGCTAAAACAGGTCGTTGTGGTGGTTTGCCCATCAGGTTGCACTGGCGGTCCTGCAGTTCTTCGGCGGAGGCCAGGTTCCATTCCTTGAGCGTCAACCGCGTGGTCAACAGTACGAAGTTGCCGTTCGCCGCCGGTGCCAACAGCAAGCTGTAACTGGCCATGGCGTCGCCCTGGGCCTGCACGTAGTCATTCAGGATGGCCAATGGGTCGCGCAGGTCGAATTCCACCGCCGACAACGTACGGGCACTGTAGGTATGCCCCTGCAGTTTTACCGGCAGGGTTTGCCAGTGCTCGTCGAGGGTTGCCGCGCGTTCATTGAGGGTGTTGAAAATGTCGGGGCGCAGGCAGGCGATATGAATGTGCAACTGGTTTTGCGTGCGGCCATACCGCGAGTTGATCGCCAGGGATACATAACGGTCGGCAATCGGCGTTTGCAGGCCGGCCGAGAGTACATCGTGGTGTTTCCACGCCTGGGCAAAGTAATGCGGCAACAAGTCCCGGGCCAGCGCGACGTCTTCGATTCCGGTGACTTTATCGGTGGGGATCAGTAAGTCCTGGTACGGGCCGTTGAGGTCCTTGAGCAGCGCGAACCCCTTGTCCGGATCAACCTCGAGGCAGGGGCGCGGATTCTGGTGCTGGTGCTGGTCGGGCACGCATTGACGGCTGACGATCTGCCACAGCACATCGGGATTGCCGCGCCATTTCCAGGCGGCTGCCATCGCCACCACACACAGCAAATCACCCATGATCTTGAACAAGGGACCGCGCTTCATGCCAAAAACCTCAACGCCAAAGGAATGTCTTTTGTGTTTTGCAGCTGCAAGACATCCCTGTCGCAAAGGTTAACGCTGGGCCGGGGCCATGAACTCCGGCCCTACCGGGTCTTTTATCGTGCTGGCCAGAATACGGTCGATATGTTGCAGGTCGTCGGCCGTGAGCTGCCAGCCGAACGCATCTTCAACGCCTTTGAGCTGCTCCGGCCGGCGGGCGCCCCACAGTGCAACCGTGGGGCCCTGGTCCAGCACCCAGCGCAACGCCAGGGCCAGCACAGACTTGCCGTGGCATTCGCGAGCGTACACGTCCAATGCCGCGACCGCCGCCAGGTACTGCTCAAAGCGTGGCGCCTTGAATTTCGGGTCGAGCTTGCGCACGTCATCCCCGGTAAAACCCGTGGCCGCGTGCATGCTGCCGCTCAACAAACCCCGGCACAGCGAACCGTAAGCCAAAACCACCAGTGAATTTTGCTTGGCGTACGGCAGGATATCGCTGTCGATCGCCCGCTCAAACAGGTTGTAGGGCGGCTGCACGGTGTCCAGGTGCGTGTACTGGCGGAAATCGTCCATTTGCGCAGGCGAATAATTGCTCACCCCCACGGCAAGGATCTTGCCTTCACGGCGCAGTTTTTCCAGCTCGCCGGCGGTTTCCTCCTGGGCTACCAACGGGTCGGGCCAGTGAATCTGGTAGAGGTCGATGTAGTCGGTTTCGAGGCGCAGCAGTGAGTCTTCGATTTCCTTGCGGATACGTCGGGCCGTGGCATTGCGGCGCACCGTGCCGTCGTCCCATTGCAACCCGGCCTTGGTGGCGATCACCGCCGTGTGGCGTACGCCGCGCAGGGCCCGGCCGATCAGTTCTTCCGACAGCCCAAGGCCGTAGACCGGCGCACTGTCGATAAAGTTGATGCCGCTGGCCAGCGCATGGCGAATGGTCTTGACCGAGACCTCATTATCGGCGCCGCCCCACATCGAGCCACCCATGGACCAGGTGCCCAGGGCAATCCGCGAGACGGCCTTGTCGATGCCCGGGATCTTGATGGTTTCGATACTCATGAAAAAGCCTCCGCCAGAAACAATCAGTAAAAAAACGATTACTCTAGATCATCCGTGGTTGAATCGGGCTCAACGCCGCGTGCAACCCAAACCCCATAAAAGGTGCTTGATATGGCTGCGTTCAACCGCTCCGAGTTGGCCGACCTGAATGTTTTCATGGCGATCATCCGTCGCCGCAGTTTCCGGCATGCTGCCAATGAACTTGGCGTCACCACCTCGGCCCTGAGCCACACCATGCGCAACCTGGAAACGCGCCTGGGGGTCAAATTGCTGTATCGCACCAGCCGCGCCGTAGAGCCTACCGATGCCGGCGTGGTACTGGCGGAAAAACTCAGTGCCGGCTTTGCGACGATCCAGGACGGCCTCGACACCCTCGAACTGTACCGCGAGGCGCCGATTGGCCGCCTGCGCCTGAACGTACCCCGGGATGCCGCGGTGCTGCTGATTTCGCCGGTGCTCGGCGAGTTCACCCGCACCTACCCGCAACTGCGCCTGGACGTGATGATCGAGGACCGCATGCTCGACATCGTCGCAGAGGGCTACGACGCAGGAATCCGCTATGGCGCCACGGTGCCCCAGGACATGGTGGCCGTGCCGCTGACCGGCGAGCTGCGCTGGATCATGGTCGCCTCCCCGGCCTACCTCGCACAGGCAGGGACACCTGCAGTGCCCAGGGACTTGCTCACGCACTCCTGTGTACGCATGTACCTGGGCGACAAGACCACCTACAAATGGGAACTGGGCAATGGCGCACGCCAACAGCGGCTCGATGTGCCCGGCCACTTCAGCGCGGCCGACACCCAGACCATCGTTGATGCGGCCCTGCAAGGCGTGGGTATCGCCTACTGCCTGGAGAATCGCGTGCTGGCGGAACTGGCCGACGGGCGCCTGGTGGAAGTGCTGCCCGACTGGGCCTGCATCGGCGCGCCGCTGTGCATGTACTACCCCAGCCGGCGTCAGTCGCAGCCGGGATTGCGCCAGCTGATCGACATGATTCGGCTGAGGACCGCGGCGCACCCTTAGCATGGGCGCGTAAAACGCCGTATCAAACTGCATGCCAGTGGGATGGAATCGCTGAGGGGGCATCGGGTACGAAGAGTTACACCCGCTGGAGCGAAGCGCTGCTTGGGTGTACTCGATAAATTACCGGATCCCCCTCCTATGACAATTGCTCCTACTCAGGCTACGGCTTCTTTCATTCCTTTGAACGCACCTGACAAGCCGCTTCCCCCGGCGCGGCTCCAGGCCGCAGCGCCGGAAAATGCCGCGCCAGGCTCCCCCGGGACCAGGATCCCCAGCCCGCGTGCCGATGCCGACGGTGAACTGGCAGGCCAGGTAGCCAGCGCGCTGCGTCAGGTCAAGGGCGACGGCCATGACGACGCGATCATGGTCGAGAACATTCCGCCGAACTCAACGTTCGGGCAGTGGTGGTCGCAGTTGGGGCGTGCCATGGAGTCCCCGCAAGTCCGTGACTGGATGAGGGAAAACGGGATAAACCCCAATTCAGTGATGATTGACCCCAATACCGGGAAGATCACCTACCAGCGCAGGCCCTCCGCCGCCGCGCAACCCAACGGCCCCGATGACAAAGGCTGGGCGCAGGTGGGCGCACAGGTCAGGGACGCCGCACGCGTTATCGGCGACGGTAACCCGATCCCCTTCAAACCGCCGCTCTCCCAAAACAGCAACAGTGCCCCCCTGTGGTTGGTGAGCCAATTCTACAAAGAGCAAGAACATATCCTGCCGGATCATGCCCACGAGCGTGCAGATGAGTTGGCGCGCGACAAAGCTTTTACCGGCGTGAGCGGCCCGCGTTTTGCGGACCTGCACGAAACCCGTGGTGAGGATGAGGTTGAGCGCCAGAAAGCCCTGGTGGGCAATACCCAGACGCTGAACACCGTGGGGCGTGAACTCAATTACCTGCTTGAGCGGATTCGATCGGGCAGCATTGGGAGCGGTGACGTTCTCGACTACCTGCAAAAGAATAAAGTCGAGCTTCACCCCGACAGCGCTTACCGCCAGGTCGGGAGCACCGACTCAGGGAGCACCATTAGCCTCAAGGAATTCCTTGAGATCAATGGCTGGGACGTGCCAACCACGCCCGAGGAGGTGGAGAACCTGACGAATTATCTGCTCAGGCCTGAACTCCAGACGCCGCTCCATGGCAATTATGGCGGTGCGCTGGAATGGCAGCCCCCGCTTGCGCCCGAGGCGGCGAATCAGCTGCGGTCCGACCTGCGCCGCGGCAAGATCGGCGACGTTGATTTGAACGGCGCCAGGAACGTAGTGGAATACCTCATGCAGGGCAAGTCGTTCACGCCTTCCGAGCTGGCTGACCCGCAGCGGGTGCTCGACTCGCTGATCCGCTCCCCCAAGGGCAAGGCGTTGGGCGAGGCCCTCCAGGCAAAATTTGACGCGCAGTCCATCAAAGGCAGTGCCACTGATTGGCTGTTGGCAGCCATGAGTGTGGACAAAGACAACTCGTTCCGCGCGACAGACCCCAGGTCCAGGCATCACATCGCCGGTTTTGCCGTGACCGGGAACAGTACCTGGGGCAAACCCGCCTCCGGTATCGTCAGCCGGTTGGCCGAACATCTTGTCAGCACCGGCAAGGCATCGTCACCCGAGGCAGCGGCGCTACAAGCGCATCTGCTGCTCTCCACCCGCGCTCCGGAGTTCCTGGTTAAAGACATCCCGGACCAGGTCACCCCGGGTTCACATAGTTGGGTCAGTTTTGTCACCGCGGTAGAACGCATCGAAGCGCAGTCTCCGGGTTCAACCGCAGGGATGTCCTATGGGCAGGTCATGCTCCACGCTGAGGTGGCGCCGGTCTCCGCCCAGGAGCGTTATGTCGAATATGCCGCCCAGCAAGAGGCGCTCAAGGATTGGGGAAGCGCGAACGGTATGCCGTATCCGGTGACCGAAGGCCAAATGAATGATGTACGCGATGCATTCGATGCGCAGATCACCGAGCTGAGCGCGGCCAGTCAAACACAGAGCATGCCGATGCCATTACGCAAGGAAATGGCCCTGGAGCAGTTGCGCAAAGCCCTGCCAGGCATGGATACGGCAACCCTGGAAGACAAGAGCATCACGCTGGAACCCGCCCATAGCGATTTCCCGGGGCCTTATTCGATCCTCGACTTGTATATGAAGGACGCGCTTCACCATCGACCTGGCGTCGAAGAACCACCGGCCGTAGGGGTACTTGGAATTGGGCCCCCGCCCCCCGCTGACAATCATTGGGTGACCTCATCCAGTACGTTGAACCTCAGCGAGGTGCTGGAAAAAACCAAAGACCTGCCAAGTATGCCGAACGTGTTCCAGGACGCGTTCGGGGAATACGCCGACGGCATCGAAAAAAGCGTCGCGGCCCAGGTCAAGTGGATGGTTTCGCGGCTCCCTGAAGAAGACCGTAAAAACCTGGAATACGGCGAAATCACAGTGGTCAGGGAAGTCGACGTCGATAAGGACAACTTTGGCAAGGAAACCCGCAAGCGGGTGCCCGAAGACAATTGCCTGCTGGTGAAAACCAGGCGCAAAAACCAGGTGCACACCTACGAAATCAATCTCAGGACCGCGAAGATTACCGAGCGTACGGACCTGGGTGACTTCACGGCAGGCAAACAGCCTTCCAACCACACCCATTACCATAAAGACCTGGAAGAAGTCATACCTTCGGGCGAGTACGCACCCGGGTTGACGGATGAAAAAATCCAGGACGCCAACCCCAAGAGCTTTGGCAGTGCCCGAACGTCTTATATTGCCGATGCCATGGTGACGGATGTTGATATCCGGTCATTCAAAAAAGAGGCCGAGGGGGTCACCACGCTTGATACCGAGGTTCCCTTTTACAAGAAAGTCAATGAATTCCTCCTCAACCTGATCCCCTTGAGGTCGGCAATCGTCAACTTTCAAAACGGCAACATCGGCGAAGGTGTCGGCGACCTGGCCCTGGATATATTTGGGTTTGCCGTGGGCCTCGGTGCGGCAGCCAGGGGGGCCAAGGCCGTGGCCGCCGGCGCATCGGCTTTCAGCAAGTTCGCCCAGGGCGCGAAGATTGTCGGGCGCGCGGCGCTGGGGAGTTTCAATCCGTTGAGCGGGGCTGATGATCTGGCCCGGAGTGCATTGAAGCTGGGGCGCACCACGCTGACCGCTGGACGTAACGGCGTCAATCATCTGCGTGGCGCCTTGCGCAGTGTCGACCTGACGTCACTGGCGAAAAAGCCCGGCATTGCCGAAGGCACTTACAAGGCGGCCAATGCGACCGAAGAAGCCAAGGTGTTTGCGAAGTTTGATGACGCCACCGGTAATTGGCACGCCTTGAATGTGAAAACCAGACAGCCCTTTGGCGAGCCGCTGGAAAATTTCAAAGCTGACGCCGTGCCGGTAGAAGCGCTTCGCGACAAACTGGAGAAGCTCCATGCCAAAACGGGATACACCGGAACAATCTGCTACGAAAAAACCATGTTCGTCGGGATGGCAGACAATGCACTCCCGTTGAAAACTCGCGAGGCCGTGCTGGGCAGTGTGGTCAGGAGCGGGGATTCCAATTACACGCAACGCTACAAGGATCTGATGGGTATTACTGTCGAGAATACCAGCGCCGTATTCAGGCCCGCGGACATTACCGAATCAGGCGTTATCAACTTCATGAGCAATAAAGCAGACGGCAATATCGTACACACCGCCTATATTCAAAAGAGCAGTGATGGAAAGCTCTATATCTACAACACCAACCAAGCCGGCCTGGACAAAGCCATGTTCGATGCCACTGGCACTCTTGATCAATCGGTCGGTGCAACGGTATTCAGTCTTGATAATGACGGGCTGCAAAAGTTTCTCGACTCGGGGTTCACCTTTTCCTTCACCCCAAACAGCACCCTCAATGCCAACGTAACACGCCTGGCGACCTGACAAACCGCGCATTGCCCGAGCAGGCAATGCGCGTTTTTTGAACCTCTCTCTCCCGGCAAACCTCAAACGTTCACACAGACCATGCCCGGGACTATTCAATGACCTTCATCCTATGGATGGCCGTACTGGGCGCGGTGTTGCTCACCCTCGCCCTCACCTCCTCCTACCTGCGCTGGATGCCGGTCACCACCTCGGCGGTGTGCCTGTTGCTCGGCGTGGGTATCGGCCCGCTGGGCATGGACCTGCTGCATCTGGACATCAAGGCCTCGGCCAGTTGGATGGAACACCTGACGGAAGTCGCGGTGCTGTTTTCGCTGTTCGTCAGCGGGCTGAAACTGCGCCTGCCCCTCAAGCACCGAACCTGGCGCATTGCGTTTGGCATGGCCGGGCCGGTGATGCTCTTGACCATCCTCGGGACGTGCCTGGTGCTGCATTGGCTGCTGGGGTTGTCGTGGGGGGTTTCACTGCTGGTGGGGGCGATCCTTGCGCCCACCGACCCGGTGCTCGCGGGCCTGGTGCAGGTCAATAACGCGCAGGATTATGACGCGCTGCGCTTCGGTCTTTCCGGTGAGGCAGGCTTGAACGACGGCACGGCCTTCCCGTTCGTGATCTTTGCGCTGATTTTCATGCAGCACGGCGGGTTCGACGGTGACTGGCTGGGCGGCTGGGTGCTGAAAAACCTGCTCTGGGCCGTACCTGCCGGGCTGCTCGTGGGCTACTGGATGGGGCGTGGCATCGGTCGCGTCACCCTGAAGATGCGTATCACCAATGCCGACAGCACCCTGTCACCGAATGACTACCTGACGCTGGCGCTGATCGCCCTCGCCTATGTGGTGGCCGAAGCCATCGGCGGCTACGGCTTCCTGTCGGTATTTGCTGCCGGCCTGGGGCTGCGCCAGGCCGAGTTCAAGTCCACCGGCAACTCACAAACCCCGGCGGAACATCTGGCACAGCCGGTGGTTGGCCACATGGAAGTTGAGCCGGAGCATGCGTTGCATGGCGATGTCGGGCAACTGCAGGACACGCAAATCGCCGCCGGGGTGATGATGGGCGACATGCTCGCCTTTGGTGCGCTGGTAGAGCGTTCGATGGAAGTGTTCCTGGTGACCTTGCTGGGCGTGGTGCTGATCAGCCATTGGGACTGGCGGGCGCTGGCGGTGGGGGCGGCGCTGTTTTGCGTGATTCGCCCCCTCAGCGTGCTGTCGATACCCTGGGGCGGCTTGCTGAATCGCCATCAGCGCGGGCTGGTGGGCTGGTTCGGGATTCGCGGGATCGGCAGCATCTACTACCTGTTCTATGCCATCAACCACGGGCTGGTGGGCACCAGCAGCGCGGTCGCGGTGAACCTGACGCTGTCAGTCATTGCCCTGAGCATCGTCGTTCATGGTCTCAGCACGCAGCCGATGCTGGCGTGGTATGAACGACGTGCCCAGGCACAACAATGACGTCTACTCCTGGTTTTCAGTGTTGCCGACGTCAGCGGCATCATCCAGGTCGTTAAGCGGTACTTCGGCATCATCCATCAATGAACCCGGGTCTTCATTGCCCGGGTCATTGAGTTCATCGTCTTCGTCTATTTCAACTGACATCACCGTCTCCTCTAACCGCCTTGGGTATCGATATCGGCATCGGTTTCAGGCTTGGGCTCGCGCTCGGGCTTGAAGTCTGGACTGTAGTCGTTTTCCTTGGCCTTGGGGTCGCTGGCAGGCTTGGGGTCCTTCGGCGCGTCGGCCGCGGTGCCGGGGGCCGGTTCGCCGCGGTCGATGGCGGGATCGTTACGGTTGCTGGTTTGCGGGTCGTTGTCTGTGCTCATGGCTCACCTCTGTTGGAAAACGCAGACTGCGTAAAGGTAAGGTCCCGTGCGGGTCGGTGAAGTTCCAATTGCTTATGAGCCGGGGTTGTCCACCTGGATGTAAAACGCGTAGGCCCCCAGCATCACCCAGAACACCATGAACAGCCAGGGCGCGCGCATCGAGAACAACAGCGACTTGCGATAGCCCTTGTGGGACGACTCCATCTCACTGAACAGTGGCGACTCATCGTAGGCCAGGCCCATCACCGGCTCGCTGCGCAGCAGTTCGCTCTGCTTGTAATGCCAGTGGTCGATGATTTCGTAGGCCGCCCGAATCCCCGGCCAGGCGTTGAGGGAACTGAGAATGCCCAGGGTCGCCAGGAACACGGGCACCACCAGGGTGAACAGCTTGCCCCATTCGGGGTTCAGGTTGCCCATGCCGGACACGAAGGCGATCACCAGGAATGACTGGGCCGTGAGGTAGGCGTCGGTGCGGTTGGCCAAAATGCTGGTTTCGTACTGGATTTCACGCCGGTAAAAGTCGAGACGGTCCTTGGGCGAACCGAAAATCTTAGCGTTGTGTTCGCTGTGGTCGGTCAGGCTCGATTCCGGGGTGTCGGGTGAGATGATTCTGGGCACATCCGTGCTCCGTGCTGGCATTTGAAGCAGTTTAGAAGAACCGGGCTGGTGCAAAGTTCAAGTAATCAGTGCACCGTTTTGAGGCGATAGGGCCGCATCGGTGGCGCGGGAGCTTGGGCCCGCTGGACCGGGACAGCGCTCCAGTGCGCAGCGGTCTGATTCCTTTTTGGGGCCGCTGCGCAGCCCAGCGGGAGCAAGCTCCCTCGCCACCAGGTGGATGGCACAGGCATTGCTTTAGTCCTTTATCTGCCCGGATACAGGAGCAATCGTTACCCCCCGACCCAGAGCCCACCCCAAAAGAAAGTAAGGACCAGGCCTGCTGGCACCATCAGCCACGGGCTCATAAAAAAATGCGTTTTCTAAAGCGGCAGTGCCAAAGCGCAGTTAGTCCCGGCACTGACAAGGTAATTGGAATGGCTCGATCTTTCTTTGATGAAATGAATGACGCACAAGGCGTTTGCCGTGCGCATTATCAGGAATTCTCCCGCTGGCTGGCCAACACGCCGCCAGAACTGCTGGCCCAGCGCCGCCGTGAAGCCGACCTGCTGTTTCACCGCGCGGGGATCACCTTCACCCTGTATGGCGACGAGCAAGACACCGAGCGCCTGATCCCCTTCGATATCATCCCCCGCAGCATCCCCGCCAGTGAGTGGAGTGTCATCGAGCGCGGCTGTATCCAGCGGGTGAATGCGCTGAACATGTTTCTTGCCGACATCTACCACGACCAACGCATCATCAAGGCCGGGATCATTCCCGCCGATCAGGTGCTGGGCAACGAGGGTTACCAGAAGGCCATGGTCGGCCTGGACCTGCACCGCGATATCTATTCGCACATCTCCGGGGTCGACCTGGTGCGCGATGGCGACGGCACCTACTACGTGCTCGAAGACAACCTGCGTACCCCCAGCGGCGTGAGCTACATGCTCGAAGACCGCAAGATGATGATGCGCCTGTTCCCCGAGGTGTTCGCCAAGCAACGCATCGCCCCGGTGGACCACTATCCCAACCTGCTGCTCAAGACCCTGAAAAGCTCCAGCCGCCTGGACAACCCGAATGTGGTGGTGCTGACGCCGGGCCGGTTTAACAGCGCGTTCTTCGAGCATGCATTCCTGGCCCGGGAAATGGGCGTGGAGCTGGTGGAAGGCGCCGACCTGTTCGTGCACGACCTCAAGGTGTTCATGCGTACCACCGACGGCCCCAAGGCCGTGGATGTGATCTACCGCCGCATCGACGATGCCTTCCTCGATCCGCAGGCTTTCAACCCCGATTCGATGCTCGGCGTGCCCGGCCTGGTCGCGGCGTACTGCGCGGGCAACGTAGTGCTGGCGAATGCGATCGGCACCGGCGTGGCGGACGACAAGTCGATCTACCCGTACGTGCCGGAAATGATCCGGTTCTACCTGGATGAAGAGCCGGTCCTGCAAAACGTGCCGACGTTCCAGTGCCGCAAGCCGGATGAGCTGTCCCACGTACTGGCGCACCTGCCGGAACTGGTGGTCAAGGAAACCCAGGGTTCCGGCGGCTACGGCATGCTGGTGGGCCCGGCGTCCAGCGTGGCCGAGATCGAGGACTTCCGCCAGCGTATCAAGGCCCGCCCTCACGCCTACATCGCCCAACCGACCTTGAGCCTGTCCACTTGCCCGACATTTGTCGAAAACGGCATCGCGCCGCGGCATATCGACCTGCGACCGTTCGTGCTCTCGGGCAAGGAAACCCGCCTGGTGCCCGGTGGCTTGACCCGCGTGGCGCTGCGCGAAGGCTCATTGATCGTCAACTCGTCGCAAGGCGGCGGAACCAAGGACACCTGGGTGGTGGAGGGCTGAGTATGCTGAGTAGAACCGCCGCAGATCTGTATTGGATGTCCCGTTACCTGGAGCGTGCCGAGAACCTGGCGCGCATGCTGGAAGTCAGTTATTCGCTGTCGTTGATGCCCCAGGCCGGGCGCAGTGACGGGCTGGACGAGTTGGCCATGTCGCTGCTCAGCAGCGGCACCCTGGACAGTTACCTTGAGCGCCATCAGCAACTGGACGCCGAGCGCATGCTGCACTTCTTCGCCCTCGACGAGGAAAACCCCGCCAGTATCTACAACTGCCTGCGGGCTGCACGGGGTAATGCCCATGCGGTGCGGGGACGGATCACGGCTGATATGTGGGAAAACCTCAACGCCACCTGGCTGGAGATGCGCAGTATTGCGGCCGGCGGGTTGGCGCGGCATGGCATCAGCCACTTTTGTGACTGGGTGAAGCAGCGCTCGCACCTGTTTCGTGGGGCGACGTCCGGGACGATCATGCGTAACGATGCGTATCGGTTTATTCGGCTGGGGACGTTTGTCGAGCGGGCGGATAACACGTTGCGGTTGCTGGACGCGCGGTATGAAATGTTTGGGGAAGAGTCCGAGGAAGTCAGCGACCTTTCGGCACGCGGGTATTACCAGTGGAGCGCGTTGTTGCGGGCGCTGTCGTCGTTTGAGGCGTATACCGAGCTGTACCCGAATGCGCTGAATGCGCGGTCGGTGTCGGAGTTGTTGCTGTTGCGCAGTGATGTGCCGCGCTCGTTGCATGCGTGTATCGAGGAGTTGAGCCATATCCTGGCGGACCTGCCGGGGAGTTATGGGCGTACGGCCCAGCGTTTGGCGGCGGAGTTTGAGGCGCGGCTGAGGTATACGGGGATTGATGAGATTCTGGAGGATGGGCTGCATAGCCGGTTGACGGATTTTATCGACACCGTGCGGGAGTTGGCGCGGGCGATTCATAGCTCCTACCTTGAAGTCGTCTGATAATCGTTCCCACGCTGATCGTTCCCACGCTCCGCGTGGGAATGAATCCGGTGACGCTCCGCGTCACGACTTCAAGAGCGGACGCAGAGCGCCCTGGCGGCGTTCCCACGCAGAGCGTGGGAACGATCGTCCTGCGTGGGAACGATCGTCCTGCGTGGGAACGATCGTCGAAAGTGGGAACGATCGTCGAAAGTGGGAACGATCATAGGTCTACTGGTTTTTCACCAGTACCGGTTCTGCGCGGTACTGCTCAGGGAACAATTTTTTCAGCTGGGCCACCTTTGGCAGGTCGTTGATCACGATGTAGGGGTACGACGGGTTTTCGGTCAGGAAGTCCTGGTGATAGGACTCCGCCGGGTAGAAGGCTTTGCCCATCTCGATCTTGGTCACGATCGGCTTGTCGAAGGCTTTCGCGGCGTCGAGCTGGGCGATGTAGGCCTGGGCGACTTTTTGCTGTTCGGCGTTCTGGGCAAAGATCGCCGAGCGGTACTGGGTGCCACTGTCCGGGCCCTGGCGGTTGAGTTCCGTGGGGTTGTGGGCGACCGAGAAGTAGATCTGCAGCAGCTTGCCGTAGCTGACCTTGCTCGGGTCGTAGGTCACGGCGACGGACTCGGCGTGGCCGGTGTCGCCGCCGCTGACGCTTTCGTACTGCGCGGTGCTCGCCGCGCCGCCGTCATAGCCGGAGACGGCGTTTTTCACCCCTTGCACATGCTGGAACACACCCTGCACGCCCCAGAAGCAGCCGCCGGCGAAGACCGCGGTTTGCAGGTTGTTCGCGTCTGCCGGCAGGTCCATGGCCGGCGGCGCGATGGCCACGGCGTCGTCGGACGGGCCGAAGGAGAACGCCGAGCTGTGGCCGACAAAGGCGGCGAACGCCAGGGCCGGTAAGTACTTAAGCAGTTTCATCTCAGTCACTCCGAAACATCAGGATAAATGCGGTCAACTGTGGGAGCTGGCTTGCCTGCGATTGAGGTGGTGAATTCAACATCGCTATCGCAGGCAAGCCCGCTCCTACATTGATCGGTGCTACTTGGCGGTTTTTGCGGTGGCCACCCAGCCGTCAAACGTCGCTTTGTTTTCCTTCATCCAGTCCTCCGCCAGCTTGCGAATGTTGCGTTCGCTGGAGCCGTCGGCGCTGATGGTTTTTTCCCAATAACTCCAGGTTGCCTGGGAAAACGTCATCTGCTCCACCAACTTCTTGATCGCCGGATTCGCCGCGATGAATTGCTTGTTGCCAATCGCATACCAGTTCCACGCCGCCATCGCCATGCGGCATGGATCAGCCCCGCCGGCGCACCCGGCAACCCCGGGCGTCAGTGCCGAAGTGGTGCTCGGCACATTGCCCGGCAACGCATCAAACGGCGTCGGCAGCCACACCACGTCCTTGCCCGGCACCATGGTGTTGGTCATCCACGACGGTGCCCACGCATAGAAAAACACCGGCTCGCCACGTTTCAGCCGGGCGACGTTTTCGAACATCAGTGCTTCGTATTTGCCGCGTACCGGGTTAACCGTGTCCTTGAGACCGAACTTGTCGAGCTGGTAATCCACCACATCGCCACAGCCCCAGCCCGGATCACAACTGATCAGGTTGGCCTTGCCGTCCTTGCCGAACAGCCCGGCGATTTTCGGGTCCTTCATTTGTTCCAGGCTGGTGATGCCGTACGCGTCGGCGGTTTTCTTGTCGATCATGTAGCCGTTATAGCCCGCGCCCGTAATGAAGCCCGAGCCCACCACTTCGGTACGGTCCTTCACCTTGTCAAAGCTCGGTTGCAGCATCGGCAAGGTCACGTCCATCGACAGGTCCAGGTCGCCCTGGGCCGCGGCGGGGAAGAACAGGGTGGTGTTGACGGTGCTCAACTTGCTCGCGTAGCCCAGGCGCTTGGTGGCCTCGATCGCGATTTTGGTCAGTACGTAGTTGCCGCCGGTGCTTTCCGATTGCACGAAGCGGATGGTCTTGCCGGTGCCCGGCAAATCCTCGGCCCACACCTGCGTACTTGCCAGGTACAACACTGCTGCAAATCCAAGCAAGGCTTTGAATGGATGCATCATGATTTCCTCTTTTTTTTCTCGTTATGGTTAGGGTTGGCAGTCAACAACGGGCATTCATGAGGTTCTTTTTGTTATGCGTTTACCGGGTTCGGATTGAGCAGTCGCTTGAACAGCGACTTGCGCTTGCGCATGGTCGGTTGCGCCAGGTTCTGGGTGATCCGGTCGAGCATCATCGCCAGCAGCACAATGGCAATCCCGCCCACCGCCGCGCGGCCCACGTCCATCCGGCCCAGGCCTTGCAGCACCACCAGGCCGAGGCCTTCGGCGCCGATCATCGCCACCACCACCGACATCACCATGGCCGTGAGCACGGTCTGGTTGAGGCCGCCGAGGATCGTCGGGATCGCCAGGGGCAGCTGGATTTCCCAGAGCAATTGGCGCTTGTCCGCACCAAAGGCGTGGCCGGCTTCCACCAGTTCGGTGTCGACCATGCGGATGCCCAGGTAGGTAAAGCGAATCAGCGGCGGGCAGGCGGAGATCACCACCGCCACTTCACCCGACACCGTGCCGACGCCAAACAGCATCACCACCGGCACCAGGTACACGAAGGTCGGGGTGGTTTGCATGATGTCGAGGATCGGCCGCATCACGCCCCACACCCGCTCGCTGCGGGCGCACCAGATGCCCACCGGAATGCCCACCACCATGCAGATCACAATCGCCGTGGTGATCAGCGACAAGGTGGTCATGGCCTCGTCCCACACCCCCAACGCGGCGATCACCACCAGGGCTACGGCGCTGAACACCGCCACCCCCAGGCTCGCCGCACGGTAGGCGATCAGGAACATCAGCAACACCATGACCGGGAAAGGGATCGCGTGGATCACCGTGTCACTCAGCCCCAGCAAATGCTCCACCGGCCAGCGAATCGCCTGGAACATTGGCCGCAGGTGAATCCCCAGCCACTCCACACCCTGGCTGATCCACTGGTCTACGGGTAAAACCGCGAGGTCTTCTGAACTAAGCATGCTGTGCAACCTCCGCAGCGGCAGGGCGCGGGGCCGGGACGCTGGCTATGCAATCAAGAATGTGCGCGCTGTTGAGGGTGCCGACGAACTGCCCGTCGCCATCCACCACCGCCACCGGCAAACCCGGTTTGAGCAGGCGCGCGGCTTCCACCAGCTTGGCGCTGGCCGGCACGCAAACGAACTGGCTCGACAGTCGTTGCAGTGCGTCGGCGCTGCCGCCCACGGCCAGCAGCGCTGCCGAGTCCAGCACGCCGACCGCCTTGCCGCTGGTGTTCAGTACGAATGCAGCCGTGCCGTCATTGCCCACCACCCGGGTGTCACCCTGCACCAGCAGCGTGTGGGCTTTTTCCATGATCGAGCGCGCATCGAACAGCCGCGAACGGTCCACCTCCCGGGTGAACGCCGCGACGTAATCGCTGCCCGGGTCCATCACGATTTCCTGGGGCGTGCCCTCGCGCACCACTTGGCCGTCGGCCATGATCGCGATGCGTGTGCCCAGCTTCAGGGCTTCCTGGAAGTCGTGGGTGATGAACAGGATGGTTTTTTTCAGGGTGCGTTGCAGGCGCAGCAACTCGTCCTGCATCTCGGTGCGGATCAATGGGTCGAGGGCACTGAAGGCCTCGTCCATGATCAGCACGTCGGCGTCGGTGGCCAGTGCGCGGGCCAGGCCGACGCGCTGGCGCATGCCGCCGGACAGCTCGTGGGGATGGTGGTCGGCCCACTTGGCCAGGCCGACAATCGCCAGTACTTCCAGGGCCCGCTTGCGCCGCTCGGCCGCCGACACACCGCGCAGCTTGAGGCCGAACTCGGTGTTCTCGATCACGGTTTTATTCGGCAGCAGCGCGAAGTGCTGGAACACCATGGAGATACGCGTGCGGCGCACTTCCCGCAGTTGGTTTTCGTCGAGGCTCACCAGGTCTTCGCCGTCCAGCAGGATCTTGCCCGCGGTCGGTTCATTCAGGCGGTTGATACAGCGCGCCAGGGTGGATTTGCCCGAGCCCGAGAGGCCCATGATCATGTAGATCGCCCCGCTGGGGATCGACAGCGATACGTTGTTGAGGCCGACCACGGTGGCGGTCTCGGCCAGGATCCGGTCTTTGCTGGCCCCGGCGGTCAAGAGCTGCATGGCCCTGTCCGGGGTTGAGGAAAAGACCTTGTAGAGGTTCTCAATCTTTAGTCGTTCGCTCACCAATTGCCTCCAATTGTTGTTTTGCAATCTGCGGAAAACTTCATCAATAGAAATTTTTGGGCTACTGGCAGTTAAAAATCTTCGAGCTAAGGCGACGCAAGGCGCAGTCGCAAAAATTTCTTGTTGTGGTGCCAAGGCACTTACAGCATGAGCGGTGTGGCGAGTGCAAGGGTTGGGCGTCAACCGGTCGTTGAATCCGATGGAGCCATGCTTTCCCGGGCTTTGCGGGCCACACGAAACGCCTCGACACCCGCCGGCACGCCGCAGTACACCGCGATCTGCACGAGGGCGGCGCGCAGTTCGTCGTCGCTCAGTCCGTTGCGCAGGGCGCCGCAGAAATGTGTACCGAATTCGTCCATGCGCCCCAGCGCCGCGAGCATTCCCAGGTTGAGCAGACTGCGTTGCTTGAGGTCCAGGCTGTCGTCGGTCCAGACCATGCCCCAGCAGTACTCGTTGAGCACCGCCTGGAAGGGCCGGGAAAAGTCGTCGGCGCGGCCCAGGGCCTGGTCGACGTAGCTATCCCCGAGGACTTGGCGGCGAACGCTTTCGCCTTGGGCCTGCAATGATTTATCCATGGTGAGTCTCCGAAGGGGTTAGAAAATCGCGTATCAGGGCGGCCACCTGTTGCGGCGCCTCGATCAGGATGCAATGGCGCAGCCCAGGCAGAATCCGCAGTTGCGAACCCTCGATGCGATCGTGCATGAACGCCGCCATCCGTGGGTTGGAGCCGGCGTCTTCGGCACCGGTGACAATCAGCGTGGGGCAGCGGATCCGTGACAGCTGTTCGCCGAAATCCGACTCGGCCAGGATGCGATACGCCGCGGCATAACAGCCCGGGTCGTTGTCGGCATTCAGTTGGCGCAGACGGGTAACAGCCTCGGGATTGCGCGCCTGAAAGTCCTCGGTCAGCCAACGCGACAGCGATGCCTCGTAGTGAGCTACCGGCTCCCCGGCCTGCAAGGCGGCGAGGCGCGCGCGTACCCGCTCGCGCTCCTCGGCGTTACGCCCGGCGACGGTCGACAGCAGCACCAACCGGTGAACCCGCGACGGATGAGTCAGGGCCATGCGTTGGGCGATCAGCCCGCCCAACGAGAACCCGGCCAGGTCGAACTGCTTGAAGCCCACGTGATCCGCCAGGGCCAGCGCCTCACCCACCAAATGATCAATCTCATAACGCCCGGGCGTGCGGGACGACTGGCCGTGGCCGCGCAGGTCGAAGGTCAGCACGGTGAATTGCTCCTGCAGACCCGCCACCGTTTCAGCCCACGCCTCAAGGCTGGAACCCACGCCATGGATGCACACCAGCGGGCGCGGTCCATGCCCGTCCAGGCGATAATTGAGCGTGACGTTGGCCACGCTGAAACGTTGTGCCTGGCCCATCACGCGCTGACCTGGTTGCGTTGTCTGGCGCGTTCGCGCTCGGCGAAGAATGGCATCACTTCATCGATGAACAGGCGCAGGGTCTGCTTCTGCAGTTCGAACGGCAAGTTGAAGGTCAGGCCCAGGCAATACTGGTCGACACCGGCGGCTTCGTAGTCGAGCAGCTTTTCGATGATTTCTTCCGGGGTGCCGAACATCAAGTTGCGCCGCAGGTTTTCCGGGTTGTAGTTGTCTTTGCCGCGCACGCTTTCAAACGGCACCGGCTCGGGGAAGCCGTTGTGCACGGTGCCGATGTTCTGCATCAGGTTCTCGAAGGCGCGGCCAAAATCCATGCTGTGCTTGACCGGCAGTTCCCAGTCGTTGGCGTTGGCGTACACGCAGGTGCGGCGCTGCATCATGAAGCGCGGGCGCGGCACGTGGGGGTTGTCGGCCACGGCCTTGTTGAATTTTTCGCCGAGCACCGCGATTTCGGCCGCCGGCAGCGAGAGCGGGGTGGACAGGATGTTGGCGCCAATGCTCACTGCCCAGTCGAAGGTGCCCGGGTCCCGTGCGGCGACCCAGATCGGCGGGTGGCCTTTTTGCAGCGGCTTCGGTACGGCGGCGGTCTGCGGGAATTTCCAGTAGTGGCCGTCGTGGGCGTAGTCGCCGGTCCAGAGCTTTTGCACCGCCGGCACCAGTTCCTTCATGTAGCCCACACCTTCCTGCTGTTGCAGGCCGGGGGTCATGCGGTCGAACTCGTACTGGTAGGAACCGCGGGCGATGCCGAATTCCAGGCGGCCGTGGGTCAGGTGATCACACAGCGCGGCTTCACCGGCAAGGCGGATCGGATGCCAATAGGCGGCAGCGAGGGTTGCGGTGCCCAGGCGGATACGCTCGGTGTGCTGGCCGAGCCAGGTCAGGGTCTGGAACGGGTTGGGCGCGATGGTGCATTCCAGGGTGTGGTGTTCGGAGGTCCACAGGGTTTCAAAGCCGCCGGCATCGGCGATCTTTGCCAGCTCCAGCAGGTTGGCCATGACGGTCTGCATCGGCACGTCTGGCGAGAAGCGTTCCATGCTCAGGGATACGGCGAATTTCATAAGATGCTCCTTGAATAATCAGCGCAGGCGAATGACGAAGGGGTCCTGCATTTCGCCGGAGTAATCGATGACCACGTTCTTGGCCCGGGAAAATTCGCGCATCACGTCAAAGCCGCCGCGACGGCCATATCCGCTGTGCTTGAAGCCGCCGTTGGCGGACATGTAGGCCGAGCTGCGGTAGGTGTTGATCCACACCGTGCCGGCGTCGATGCGGTTGGCAAAGCGCATCGCGCGGTCGATGTTCTGGGTCCAGATTCCGGACGCCAGGCCGTAGTGGGTATCGTTGGCCAGGCTGAGCATTTGCTCTTCGGTGGTGAAGGGCATCACACCCACTACCGGACCGAACAATTCGTCGCGCATGAACGGCATGTCGTTGGTGGCGTTGGCCATCACCGTGGGCTCGAAGTACCAGCCTTCGGACAGGTGCGCGGCGCTGGGGCGTTTGCCGCCGACGGCGATCTGCGCGCCTTGTTGGGCGCCGCTGGCGATGTAGCCTTCGAGCTTTTGCAGTTGGGCTTGCAGGGCCAGCGGGCCGATGTCGGTGTGTTCTTCCATCGGGTGGCCGACGCTGATCTGTTGGGTGCGGGCCACCAGGGCCTCGACGAACTTGTCGTAGATCGGCGCTTCGACAAAGCAGCGCGAACCGGCCACGCAACTTTGCCCGGCGGCGGCGAAGATCCCGGAGACCACGCCGTTCACGGCCTTCTCGATATCCACATCGGCAAACACCACGTGGGGCGATTTGCCGCCCAGTTCCATCTGGCACGGCACCAGGTTATTGGCGGCGTTGCCAGCGATACGCCGACCGGTTTCGGTGCTGCCGGTGAACACGTATTTGGCGATGTCGGGATGGCGGGTCAGGGCCTCGCCGGTGACGGCGCCGTTGCCGGTGACTACGTTGACCACACCCGCCGGGAAGCCGGCTTCGATGATCAGTTCGGCCAGCGCCAGTGTGGAGGCGCTGGCGTGTTCCGAGGGCTTGATCACCACCGTGTTGCCGATGGCCAGGCACGGTGCGAGGGTGCCGGTGAGCAGCATCAGCGGCGAGTTCCACGGGGTGATCATGCCGACCACGCCCAACGGCTCGCGGCTGCTGTAGTTGAGCTGGTTGAGCTTGTTGACCGGGATCACCTCGCCTTGCAGCTTGTCGGCCATGCCGGCGAAGTAGACGTAGGCATCGGGCAGGGCGCTCATTTGCGCGCGCATTTCCCGCAGCAGCTTGCCGTTGTCGCGGGTTTCCAGCAGCGCCAGTTCTTCGGCGTGCTCGGCCACCAGCTGGGCCAGGCGATACAACAATTTGCCGCGTGCGGTGGGTGTCATGTTGCGCCACTGCGGGTCGTTGAAGGTCTTGTGGGCGGAAGCGACGGCGCGGGCCACGTCGCCGGCATCGGCCTGGGCGAACTGGTACCAGGACTGGCCGGTGGTGGGGTCGAAACTGTCGACATAGCTGCCGCTGTCGGGAGCGACAAAGCGACCGTCGATAAACAGGTTGAGGCGGTTGCCCTCAAGGGCGCTGACCGTGGTTTTCATGCAAGAGTCCTGTAGGTGCGTGTCAAAGGGGCGCGTTTTCGAGCATCGCGATGCGGCCGCTGGCGGCAGAGCCGGTGTAGATGCCGAACTGCTGGTTCTGGCGCTCGCGGGCATAGCGGCGCACCACCGAGCGCAGTTCGTTGACCGGCATCTGCTCGATGGGCAACGCGTCCAGCGGGAAGAAGCGCAGGGTGTCGGGCAGCTCGGCGTCGAACGGGCCGAGCTGGGCGCGGTAGATCAGGTAGCCGGGGTCGGTGTCGTCGACATCGAACGCCGAGTACAGGAAGGTCGATTCCAGCTCCACCGGCAGCGAGCTGTCGCCGGCGTCGATAAAACCCTTGCGCTTGCCGGCCACCGGCAGCGTCCAGCCGCCCTGGCCATCGGCGCGAAACAGGATCGCGTCGCCGGCTTCGATCAGGTAGCCGATGATCATCTTGTGGGAGTCCAGCCAACTGGCCGGCAGCGGGTCCTGGATGTTCGCGTAGCGGCCCCGGCAGAAGCACAGCGGCAGCTTGGGGCTGGTGCCGAAGGCGCGGACCTGGCCGATCAGCACCAGGTGGTCGCCGGCTTCGATGCGCTGGTGCACGCTGCAGTCGAACCAGGTCAGGCTGTCGGTGAGGATCGGTGCGCCGGTGTGCACGGTGTCGTGGTTGACGGTGTGGAATTTGTCTGGCGACTTGGAGGCGAAGGTCCCGGAGACGTCCACCTGGCCTTCGTGCAACAGGTTCACGGCAAACTGTTCGGTGCTGGCAAACGCGGTGTAGCTGGCGGCCGACTTGCCCACGCACACCAGCAGCAGCGGCGGGTCGAGGGACACCGAGGTAAACGAATTGGCGGTCATGCCGCGCGGGTTGCCATCGGTGTCATGGGTGGTGATGACGGTGACGCCGGTGACGAAGGTGCCGAAGGCCTGGCGCAAGGCGCCCGGATCGACGGCTGCAACGTTGGCGCTGATCGCGGTGCTCGGCATCGGGGTACTCCTTTGTTCTTGTGGTGTGAAGCAAGCCTACGAGCAAGGGAAACCGTGGGCTTGCGTCGAAAAATGGTAGCGAAGACGAAAGTTTTGCTTCGTTTCGCAGTGCTCCGGCATTTCTGTGGCAAACATCAACCCTGTGGCGAGGGAGCTTGCTCCCGCAGGGCTGCGAAGCAGCCCCACAACGGCAACCGGGTTCTTTCAGGCGGACTATGGCGGGGCTCATGGGGCCGCTCCGCGACCCAGCGGGAGCAAGCTGCCTCGCCACAACTGAGCGTCGTTCTTCAGCCAGACGTCAGTCCTTGGGTTGTTCCGCTTCCATCTCGGCCATGTCCTGGTAGCGGTCGGCAATCCGTGGGTGGGCACGGGAGCCGTCGCTGGCGCCGATGGCGATCAGCACTTCGTCGGGGCCCGGGGCATCGGCGACCTGGAAGTTGGCGGTGAGAAAGTGCGAGCGCTTGCCGGTTTCGCTTTTGTGCACCATCGGCAGCGAAAGCAGGGCGCCCGGTGCATTGCGGGTGTTGGTGAAGCTCAAGTAGGCGGTGCCTTCCACGGCTTCGCGGAACAGGTTGCCGAAGCGCAGGGTGTGGATCAGGCCCGAGGCGTGTTCGATTTCGCCGTTGACCCCGACAGCCGCCGCCTTGCCGAAGGCTTCGACCTTGCCCCCGGGCATCAGGGCGATCAGGCGACGGGTCATCTCATGGCCCAGGCCGGGGGCCAGGCGCAGGATTTCCGGACGCAGGTTTTCGACGAAGCCCTGGCCGGCCCAAGGGTTTTTCAACACGGCTGCCACCACGATCAGGGTGATCGGTTTGCCGGCGTCCTTGCCGCCTTCGATAAAGGTTTCTTCGATAAAGGTGCAGTACTTCCTGACGCCCAGATTTTCCAGATTCATGATCACTCGTCGCCCTTGTGGCTGTTGGTTGTGGCCTTAGGCTAGGAGCGTTGGGCAGCAGCGTCTTCCGTGGTTACGCAGTGCAAATCCACTGGACATTGCTCTGAACCGGAGCAAATATCAGGCGGGCCTGGCAGGCAACGTGGCTGCCGTGACCTCCATGTTCGGGTGAGCGCCTTGAATCGAGAAATGCAGATACTGTCGTTGCGCGATGTGGCCAGTCAGATCAACTCCGGCGGTGACCTGCAGTCGATGCTGCACCAGTTGGTGTACGCCAGTTGCCGCCACACCCACTGGACCATGAGTTCGATCATGGCCATCGACATGGACGCCGGCTTCGGCCACGTGATCGCCCGCCATGACCCGACCCTGGTGCAGCGCCCGCTGGTGGATTGCTGGGAGCTGTCTTCCAGCCCGGTGATGACCGCCCTGCAACGCAACGAGGCGGTGTTCATCCGCGACGTGCGCGAATGCGAGTACCCCGGTTACCGCCGCGAATCCCTGGAGCGCGATTACCGCACGGTGATGGTGATGCCGATGAACTGCACCGACTTCGACGGCCGGCCCATGGTGCTCAGTGTGATTTCCCGCACGCTGATGGACGTTTCGGAAGAAGACCGGGTGTTCCTCGGCATGATCATCCACCTGGGCGCCATTGCCGTGGAGCGCCAGCGCCAGCTGGAAGCCGAACGCCGCGCCGCCGAGCGCCTGCAGCAGGCGTTGCATGTGCATACCACGATGCTTGAACACGTATTGGGCGGCGGTTCGGTGACATCGTTGTCGCTGATGGTCGGCGACCAGTTGCCCAACCCGGTGATCGCCGTGGACTTCACCGCCAACCAAGTGGTGGCGGGGCGTTCGCCGGATCCCGCATTGTTTGACGACAATGCCTGGCAGGCCGCAGTCGCCGGGGTGCTCAGCGTGCAGATCACCAAGGCCGCCCAGGAAAGTTTGCGCAGCGCCCTGCGCAGTACGGTCAACCTGTTCCTCGACGATGGCCAGCGCCAGTTCACCCTGCGGGCGCAGATCGAACCGTTGATGGTCGACCACGAACTGGTGGGCGCGCTGGTGCTGTTCCCGGTGGCGGCGCCGGTCAACGAGCTGGACCTGCTGATGCTGGAAAGCGCCAAGTTCGCCTTGAGCGTGCAGATGATGCGCAGTTTTATCCGCTTTCGTTTTGAAACCCGGACCCAGACCGAGCTGCTGCTCGAAGTGCTCGAGGGCCGCTGGCGCGATGCCGATGACATCCAGCAGCGCGCCCAGCGGCTGGGCATCAGCTTCAGCACCGCGCAGCAGATGATCATCGTCGACTACGGCGCCAAGGCCCGGGAGGCGAAGAACCTGCACCACAACGTCGCGCGCATCCTGCAGCGTGCAGGGATGCAGGCCACGGTGATCATTGTCGACAACGGTTTGGTGTGCCTGGTGCCGGCGGAAGGCGAGCGCTTGAGCAAAATCAAACGGCAGATTACCGATGACCTGGCGCACTACCTGGGTGCCGAGCCGATCCTGCTGGCCAGCGGGGTGTGCCGGGCGCTGGCGGATTATCCTGCCGCGTGGGAGCGCTGCCGGCGGCTGATCGAGATTGCCCGCTCGTTCGGCCGCAGCGGGCCGATCTCCGATCAGGATTTCGGGCCGATCCCGATCTTCGTCGCGGCCGTGGGTGGCGAGGATATTCGCACCTTCGTCAACGACAGCGTTGGCGCCATGCTCGCCCATGACCGCAAGCACCAGACGCCGTACCTGGAAACCCTGACGGCGTATCTGCGGGAGAGCTGCCGCAGCCAGGCATGCGCGGACGCGATGGGGGTGCATGTGACGACGCTGCGCTACCGGCTGGCGCGGATCCAGGAGTTGTTCGGGATTGATGTGGAAACGCCGGAACGGCGGTTTGCCACGGAGTTGGCGATTCATTTGCAGCGGGTGATTGATAGCTGACGGGTAGCATTGCTCCACTTAATAGGAAGCATTACTATTCACACCCCGCCTCCCCAGTGCTTCCTTGATGACTCCTCAGCCGCCCCGCAGAACAGGCTTTTTCGAGCACTACGAAGAGTTGATCGGGACCTGGACGCGCCGCCTGAGAAACCGTCAGCAGGCCGAAGACCTGGCCCACGACACTTTTGTGCGGGTGCTTGAGTCCAACGCCACCAAGGTTGAGCAACCTCGCGCCTATCTGCATCAAACGGCGCGCAATATCGCCGTTGACGCCTATCGCCGCGAGGACCGGCGGGAGGCGATGGCCCTGGAAGCCTTTGATCAGAGTTCGCCCCACAGTGGCGACCCGGAGCATTTCATGCACGCGATCCAGCTGGCGGATTCCATCGAGCGAGCCCTGGCCGAGCTGCCGCTCAATTGCCGCAAGATTTTCATCTGGCAGAAAATCGAGGGCCTGACCCAGCAGGAAATCGCCGAACGCCTGGGCCTGTCTAAAAACATGGTGGAAAAGTATATGATCCGCACCCTGCGGCATCTACGTGACCGCCTGGATGCGATGGCACCATGACCAATGCCCGCTTTGAAACAGGATCTTCCATGATGGATACCCGTGAGTGTGCCTGCGGCAGTGCGACGGCCCGCGACGAGGCGGCGCAATGGTTTGTGCGTGTGCAGGACAGCCCATTGAGCGCAGAAGAACGCGAGCGTTTTGATGCCTGGCGTGCAGAGCATGCCGAGCACCAGTACGAATTTGATGTGCTGCAAGGTTTGTGGAGTGCCACCGACCTGGTGCCCAAGGCGCGCTTGCAGGCGTTGTGCGATGCCCCGCAGCCGCGTGCGAAGCGCCGGCCCGTGCTGCGTTATGCAGTGGCTGCAAGTGTGCTGGCGGTGGCCCTGGGCCTGGGGTTGTTCAGTGGCCTGGATCATCCGGCGACGTATAACGCCGAGTTCCGCACTGCATTAGGGGAGCACCGGCAGGTGGCGTTGCCCGACGGCTCGCTGATGGACTTGAACAGCCGCAGCGTGGTGGCCGTGCACTATGTAAAAGGCCAGCGCGGCATCGAGCTCAAGCAGGGCGAGGCCATGTTCAGCGTCGAGCACGACACCAGCCGGCCCTTCGTGGTGGACGCCGGGGCAGGGCAGGTGACGGTCACCGGTACGCGTTTCGACGTGCGCCGCGATGACGACCAGACCCGCGTGGTGGTCGAGGCCGGTACGGTCAAAGTGCAAGGGCGCTCATCCGATGACATCGTGATGCTCACGGCCGGTCGGGGCACCCATGTGGATACCCGGGGCCAGGTGGCGGCTGCCTACGCCGTCAACCCTGAAGAGCTCACGGCCTGGCGCACCGGCAAACTGGTGTTCAACAACGCCACTCTCGGCGAAGTGGCTCGGGAGGTCTCACGTTACCGCGAGCAACCTTTGCGGGTCAGCGCGCCCGCGGTGAGCAACCTGCGCTTGACCAGCGTGTTCAAATCCACCGACACCGACGCCTTGCTCAAGGCCTTGCCGCACATTCTTCCGGTGGCCTTGCGCACCTTGCCGGACGGTAGCCAGGAAATAATTTCGCGATAGATTCAGGTTTTTTTCGAGTTCTTCGTCTTCTTGTGCAACTGCAACTGGTTTGCATTAACAGCCGCACTCTCTTGCGATCACAGGACTACGTTCGACGTGAAAAAACTCGCCATGAAAAACAATAAATCATCGCGCTGGGCACCCCTCGCCCTGGCGCTGGCCGTCAGCGCCGCACTGCCGGCGGCCTATGCTGACGATGGCATTCATATCCAGGCCCAGTCCCTGGGTTCGGCCTTGAGCCAATTGGGTCAGCAGACGTCGCTGCAAGTGTTCTTCAGCCCCGACATGGTGGCCGGCAAACAAGCCCCGGCCGTCGACGGCAACCTGTCGCCCGAACAAGCGCTGCGCCAGTTGCTGCAGGGCAGCGGCCTGGATTACCAGATCGATGCGGGCTCCGTGACCCTGCGCCCGCTGGGCAAGGGCACCGGCGAAGCCGGTTCGCCGCTGGAGTTGGGTGCCACCGACATCAAGGTGGTCGGCGACTGGCTCGGCGACGCGAATGCCCAAGTGGTGCAGAACCACCCGGGGGCGCGCACCGTGGTGCGCCGTGAAGCCATGGTGGAGCAGGGCGCGATGAACGTCGGTGACGTGCTGCGGCGCATTCCCGGGGTGCAGGTACAGGAGGCCAACGGCACCGGTGGCAGTGATATTTCCCTCAACGTTGGGGTACGCGGCCTGACCTCGCGTCTGTCGCCACGCTCCACGGTATTGATCGACGGCGTACCGGCAGCGTTTGCACCCTACGGCCAGCCGCAGTTGTCGATGGCGCCGATTTCCTCCGGCAACCTCGACAGCATCGACGTGGTGCGTGGCGCAGGCTCCGTACGTTATGGACCACAGAACGTCGGCGGCGTGATCAACTTCGTCACCCGGGCCATCCCGGAAAAATTCTCCGGCGAAGTCGGCACCACCCTGGAAACCGCGGCCCACGGCGGCTGGAAACACATTGAAAACGCCTTCATCGGCGGCACCGCCGACAACGGTATCGGTGCTGCGTTGCTGTATTCCGGGACCAAGGGCGATGGTTACCGCGACCGCAACAACTCCAACGACATCGACGACGTGATCTTCAAGACGCACTGGGCGCCGACCGATCAAGACGATTTCTCGCTGAATTTCCACTACTACGACGCCAGCGCCGACATGCCCGGCGGCCTGACCCAGAAGCAGTACGACGCCAACCCGTATCAATCGGTACGTGACTGGGACAACTTCAATGGCCGGCGCAAGGATATGTCCTTCAAGTACATCCGGCAGATCGACGACCGCACCCAGGCTGAAGTGCTGACCTACTACTCCGACAGTTTCCGCGGCAGCAACATCGCCAACCGCGACCTGAAGACCCTGGGTTCCTACCCGCGCACCTACTACACCTTCGGCATCGAGCCGCGTGTGTCCCATGTATTTGACCTGGGGCCGAGCACCCAGGAAGTCAGCGTCGGTTATCGCTACCTCAAGGAAGGCATGCACGAGCAGGCCACCAGCCTGACGCTGGTCAACAACGTGCCGACGCCCGTGGGCCAGAGTGACGGCCACGTGTACCAGGACCGTACCGGTGGCACCGAGGCCAACTCGTTCTATATCGACAACAAGATTGATATCGGCAAATGGACCGTCACCCCGGGCATTCGCTTTGAGCAGATCCGCACCGAATGGCACGACCGTCCGGTGGTAGGCCTCAATGGCGCCACGGTTCAGGAGAAGCGCCGCGAGATCCACAACAACGAACCGCTGCCGGCCCTGAGCGTGATGTACCACGTCTCCGATGCCTGGAAGCTGTTTGCCAACTACGAAACCTCCTTCGGCAGCCTGCAATACTTCCAGCTGGGCCAGGGCGGTAACGGCGACCAGACCGCGAACGGCCTGAACCCGGAAAAAGCCAAGACCTACGAAATCGGTACCCGCTACAACGACAGCGTCTGGGGCGGCGAAGTGACGTTGTTCTACATCGACTTCTCGGACGAGTTGCAATACGTCAGCAACGATGTGGGCTGGACCAACCTCGGCGCTACCAAGCACGAGGGCATCGAAGCGTCGGCCCATTACGACCTGTCGAACCTCGACCCGCGCCTGGACGGCCTGACCGCCAACGCCGGCTTCACCTACACCAGGGCCACCTCCGAAGGCGACGTTGCCTTCAAGGGCCGCGACTTGCCGCTGTACTCCCGTGAAGTGGCCACTCTGGGGCTGCGTTACGACATCAACCACTGGACCCACAACCTGGACGTCTATGCCCAGTCCGGCCAGCGTGCGCCGGGCACCGGTACCACCTACATCACCCAGCCGACTGCTGATGGCCAGTACGGGGATATTCCCGGCTACGTCTCGGTCAACGTGCGCAGCGGTTATGACTTCGGTGCGCAACTGTCGAACCTGAAGCTGGGCGTCGGGGTAAAAAACGTGTTCAACCAGGAACACTACACCCGCTCCAGCGACAACAACTCCGGGATCTACCTGGGTGAACCGCGCACGTTCTTCGTGCAGGCCAGCGTGGGCTTCTGATGCGTGCCTGATCCCAGGTATCGACAGTGACGAGGGGGCGCAAGCCCCCTCGCCATAGCCCTTCTTCCTACTCTTTTTCTAACGATTTTCTGCGTCCGCAGGAACTGAATCCGACAGCTCTACCACACAAGGAGGTGCCCACTTTCCATGGGATACCTTGTATCGCCGAGGTGTCTTTGAGCCGGGAGTGAATCGTGTCAATACGCCGAACTGGAGATGCCTATGTCGGTAACCTTATCCAACTCAACTGTTGCCAACCCCTTTGATAACGCCGCGCAGCCGCATACTGATGCCGCCACATCGACGCAGTCACGCTCACGCTCCGGGCAGGGGTCGATCCACATCAGCTTCAACTTGCCACAGAATGGGATCGGCCCGGGATATTCGAATTGGACGACGACGCAGAGCACGATGGATCGCCATGGTGCCGCCAACAACTCATTCCGGGCGTCCTATGCAAACTCGTTCCTGGGCGGGCTGATCGGACAGCTTCAGGACTTTCTGCACAAGCTGTTCAATCCGTTCCGGCCTCACCCCGGTTATGGTCGTCCTGACCCTTCCATTCCACTCAGGCCTCTTCCCGGACACTGCCGTCCGACCCCCTGCAAGCCTGACCCGGGATACGGTCGCCCGGACCCACACTTTTCGAGGCAAACCCCCGATCAACTGGGGAACCTCCTCAAGAACAAATTTGATGCGTTCACGGTGCCGGGCCAGCCCTTCATCACAAAACAAAGCCTGGAGGAGATGGCGGGCAGACGGTTGACCAACGACCAGGACCGTAATGAGAACATTCTGTTGGCCCGGGAACTGCTGCGACGCCCAGACGTAATACAAGCCTTTGACCGAGCCGGCAGGACCGGTGATCTGGATGGTCGAATCTCCCGGCGGGACCTCAACGCCGTGCTCGACTCCGGCAACGCCTTGAAGTACAAGACCGACAAACAGCTCGCCGAACAGATGTTGAAGGACTTCGACGCCCTGAAGGGTATCTGGAGCCGCTCCATCAGTATCAAAGATTTGAAAAAATTGGCCGCATCGTCGTCGAGCGACCCAAAGCAACAGCGGCTCATCGAGTTGGCCAAGGAAGTCACTCAGCGCTCAAGCCTGTTAACGCTGATGGACTCTCTTGACCGGTATGACGGCAAGATCGGCAGAGCCGCCCTGCGCCACCTCTCTCTGAACCTGTTTTAGCTCGATCACGCCGCGACCCTCTCGCGGCGTGATGACCTGCCTTGATCAATCCGCTGCTTTCAAACTCTCAGCCAGGGCTCAGACATGGCTACACCTTCGTGTGGATCGCACAATCCTGGCTATCAGCCAGCCTGTCTTGCGCCGACGGGCAGCGATACCCTGCAACCGCCCCCCGTTGCCGCACCGGGCAAACGGTGCGAAGAGGGCGCCGAAGCCCGGCGAGTGAAGAACTTCACCGGGCAGCACACGTTCCAGGCGCCGGCGGCTGACGACTTCATCAAAGGCATGTTGCCGCACGGGCAGTTGCCTGCCTCCCACGCGCCTGGGTTACGCCCGTTGCGCGCGGTGATGGGCGCTATGGTCGCAGCGATCAAAGACCTTTGGCAGGAGACAAAACCGACCTCGCCAGGGTCTCGAAAAGCCGACTGATTCTTCGGTTTTTACATGTTGTCATTGGAACGCTGCTCTATCTCGGAACCATTGCCACCGGCACACCACACACCTTTGGCCTGTTTTCACCTGAGCGATACGGCGATTGCCGGGATGATGACCAGGTCAATGTGGAACCGGAAAATGGTGGAGATGAATCATGACAATCAACGGCGGGTCGGTCTGCCAGCACCTCGGTGCTACACCCTGTATTGCCCCGGCACTGGACGGCGGTACACGGGCAATTCACGCCGCTTCAAGTGAACCCGGTGAGGCTGCGCGAAAGCACAGCCATCAATCCGGCGGGGCGCCTGTCCGCTCATCAGGCTATCGGCCTCCTTTGCGGGGGGAGAGTCACTGCAGGAGTCTGCTGCAACACCTGGGGCTTCAGAACGAAGTGGCCAGCCGCCTCCGCGGGCCCAATCCCTACATTCGTTTGCCGGACAGCGATTTGGTGAGCGCGGCGAACGCCCAATTTGCCATGCTGAAAAAACTCCATGAGAACTGACGGACTGAAGCTGTCTTCACTGCAACGAATCGCCAGTAAAAAGCTCGGTGCCAGCCGAGAGGCCGACAGCGCTATCCTGCTTGCCAAGGCGATCATCCAGCGCCCGCGCCTGATCGATGCGATCCTCGACCAGGACGGCTACATCACCCGCGAAAGCCTGGCACAGGCCGAGAACGTCGTGTTCGGCAACAGCGATCCCAGTGCCTTCAGCCCGGACCCTTTCCACACAAAAAACAATGCCGATCTCGTCCGCCTGTTCAAGGAAATGTTCACCGAGTTACGGGACCGGTCGCGGGACCGCATGGGGTTTTTCGAGCAGATCTGCTACGTCAATATCGAGGTGCTGGCGATGATGAGCAAAGACCCGGATGAGCTCGACAGCCATGGCCAAGTTGTACTGGACCCGGCCACGGGGCTACCGAAGAAGAAATACGACGAACAGCAGGTGTATATGGCGAAAAACCTTGTGGACCGGCCGGGCTTGTTGCGGTCGCTGGAAAACACCGCCGACAGCGGTCGGCGAATTTTCGGCAGCCATCACCAGGCGGGCTGGCTCAGCAACAAAACCCTTGATCGCTGGCTGGAACTCCAGAAAGCCAAATGACCCCGGGTTGACGCCTCAATGTACGAGGCGTGATGGGGCTGGGTGGTCAGACCCGCAGTATTTTCCCGCTGATCGCCACACCGATCAGCAGTACGGCAATCAGCACAAAGGCAGTGCTCAAGCTGCTGCCATGGGCGATGAAGCCGATCACCGCAGGGCCGGCGAGAATGCCGGTGTAGCCCAGGGTGGTGATGGCGGGCACGGCAATGTGTTCCGGCATGACGGTCTGCTTGCCGACGGCGGTGTACAGCACCGGTACGATGTTCGAACACCCGGCACCGACCAATGCATACCCCAGCAGGGCGGTTTCCCACGCAGGGAATAGCGTCGCCAACAGCATGCCGCCGGCGGCGAGCGCGCCGCCGAATACAATCACCCGGGTTGCGCCCAGACGGCGAACTATCCTGTCGCCGGTAAGGCGCCCGACGGTCATGGTCAAGGCAAAGGCTGCGTAGCCAAGGCCCGCATAGGCCTCGTCAAGGCCGCGCTCGGCGCTCAGGAACACCGCGCTCCAGTCCAGCACGGCGCCTTCGGCAAGAAACACGATGCAGCACAGGCAGCCGATAAACAGCACCACGCCGTGGGGCACGGCAAAGGCCGGCCCGGAGCTTTCACTGCCGTAAGGCAGCAGGTGTGGCCCGGCCTTGAGCAAGGCCACTACGATGACGACGATCACGGCGAGGGTGGCCTGCAACGGCGACCAGCCCAACCCCAGCAGCCCGCTGACACCTGCCGCTCCGACGATCCCGCCCAGGCTGAACAGCCCGTGGAAGCCCGACATCATGGTCTTGCCGCTGGCTCGTTCGACCATCACCGCTTGCAGGTTGACCGTGGAGTCCACCGTGCCCAGGCCGGCACCAAACACAAACAGTGCGGCCATCAGCAAGGGAATCGAGGTGACGGTGGCCAGCATCGGCAGGCCCAGGCAGATCAGGAGGGTGCCGCCGGTGGCCACTCGCCGGATACCGTAGCGCGACGCCAGGGCCCCGGCGACCGGCATTGCGATCATCGAGCCCACCCCCAGGCACAACAGCAAAAGGCCGAGGGTGCCCTCATTGAGTTGGGCGCGGGCCTTGGCATAAGGCACCAGTGGTGCCCAGGCGGCGATGCCGAAGCCGGCGATGAAAAACGCGATGCGGGTCGACATTTGTTCCAGCCGCCCGGGTACCACGGGCGCTGGGGTGCTGATGGCGGTCATGAAAAATCCTTGGTTTTGCGTTCAACGAACGATGTGCAGCGCAACATCCTTGCACATCAGGCCGTATCGAGCGAGCCGGGTTCCCTTGGCATGCCTGAACACAGGGCCAAACATTTTTTCCAGGATCATGGAACGCGACGGGCCTTTCCAACCACTATCAGTTCGTAGGACAAGTAACCACTTGAGGTGCGAGGTGGCCTGGAAGGTGCGTAATCCCCGCGAGAACTGGTGAACCCCGGGCTTCCAGCGACGGATTACCACCTTCCAGGCCGATCCTCTCACTTCAGCAGCCGCGCCAGTTTCGCATCCCGCACCTGCAACACTTCAAACAAGCCCAGGGCCTGCAGGGCGGGGAGGGCTTGCAGGATGTCCTGTTCGGCCAGCAAGCGCTGCTCGTCCGGGGTGGCCGGATCGCACCAGGTTCTGGCGTTGGCGAGGAATGCGCCCACCGTGCCTTTGCGCACGGTCACGCCATTGAATTGGCCTTGGTCGAGATGGTCGGGAAGCACGTCTTCTGCACGCATGGCGGAGCCCTCAATGAATGAATCCGCAGTCTGGGCGTGCGCAAATGGCTACACTGCCTTATCCAGGTCATTCAATACGGTAAAGCTGCCATATGCCGTCAACACTCGTTTCAGCCCAGCTCGCCAATGCGACCGGCGGTCCGTTGCTGGTGGCGACGTTGCGCAGCAGTCCGGTAGCACGCACCACGGCCCTTCATCAGCATGCCCGCGGGCAATTGCTCGGAGCCCAGCGCGGGTTGTTGTCGGTGCAGGCGGCGCACCAGCATTGGGTAGTACCGGCCACCCACGCGGTGTGGATTGCCCCCGATTGTTCCCACGCCTTGCGTTCCCACGGGCCGTTTGATGGCTGGAGTGTGTATGTCGAACCCCAGGCGTGTGCAGGGCTGCCCCGACAGACGTGCGTTATCGCCACGTCGGCCTTGTTGCTGGAAGCCGTCAGGCGCGCGGCAACCTGGAGCCAGGCGCTGCTTGAGCCGCCTCAGTCACGGATCGCCCAGGTGATTCTTGATGAAATCGCCGGGTTGCCCCAGGAGCCATTCGGCTTGCCGCTGCCCCGGGACCCGCGCCTGTTGCGCATCGCCCAGGCGCTGGCCGACAGTCCCGACGACAACCGCCTGCTGGAACACTGGGCGCAGTGGGCCGGTGTCTCGCCGCGTACCCTGGCCCGGCGGTTTGTTGCCGAGACCGGGTTCACCTTCAGCCAGTGGCGCCAGCGCGCACGGTTGTTGCGCGCCCTGGAGTTGCTGGCGGCGCATGCACCCGTGACCCGGGTTGCGCTGGACCTGGGTTATGAAAACGTCAGTGCCTTTATTGCGATGTTCCGGCGTACGTTCGGGACGACGCCGGGGCGGTACTTCACGGATGGCGCAAGCGACTACGGGCATACACCGCCACAATCACGAAACACCCCATAGGCAACAGGTAAGCCAGCGCCACCGTGCTGTTGTCCGCCACCTTGCCCATCAAGTAGGGCATCAGGGCGCCGCCGACGATCGCCATGATCATGAACGAACTGCCGCGCTTGGTGTGCGGCCCGAGGTTCTTCACGCCCATGGCGAACAGCGTCGGGAACATGATCGACATGAAGAAGAACACCGCGATCAGCGCGATCACCGAGATACCTTCCAGGCCGATCACCACCAGGCCGCACAACGCGATATTGATCAGCGCATAAATCAGCAGCAGCTTCCGCGCGCTGACCCGGCCCATCAGCCAGGTACTGAAAAAGCGCCCGAACATGAAGGCCAGCATTGCGATCGACAGCAGGTAGGCGGCTTGCTGATTGCCCATCTGTGCCCAATGCTCGGTGACGTAGTTGATGAAAAATGCGCCGACTCCGACCTGGGCCGCCACATAGAAAAACTGCGTGATCACCCCACCGACAAACTCCCGGTGCTGCCACAGACCTTTGCCGGCCGTCGGTTGCAGTGCCTGTTCCTGGGCGCGCAAATCCGGCAGCGGCGTGCGGGCGATCAGCAGCGCCACCAGCAGTACCAGAACCGCGATCACCACGTAGGTGGTCTGCAACGAACTCATGTCCGAGGCCGGTGTGCTGCCGGCGCTGAAGAACATCGCGCCGCCAATCAGCGGGCCGAAGAACTGGCCAAGGCCATTGAATGATTGCGCCAGGTTCAACCGCCGCTCGGCGCCCTGGGGTTCGCCCAGCACGGTGGCATAGGGGTTGGCAGCGGTCTCCAGGCAGCCCAGGCCGCAGGCGATGACAAACAGCGCGAACAGGAAAAACGGAAAGCTCGCCGCCGCAGCCGCCGGCATGAACAGCAGCGCGCCCGTCGCATACAGGCACAGGCCCAGCAGGATCCCGGCCTTGTAGCCGTGGCGGTCCATCAACAACCCGGCCGGCAGGGCAATCAGGAAGTACGCGCCGAAATAGGCGCTTTGCAACAGCCCGGACTGGGCCTTGCTGACGTGCAGGACTTCCTGGAAGTGCTTGTTCAGTACGTCGAGCAAACCGTAGGACAAGCCCCAGAGGAAAAACAGACTGGTCACCAGCATCAGCGCCCAGCGATAGGTCGGCACGGCACGGGTGCCTGGCAGGTGTGTATCTTTGCTTAACATGACGCTTCTCCTGTTGTTTTTATGGGATCAAGGCGTGCGATGCAGCGGGTATCAGGGTTGGTCGGTAAGGCAGAAAATCTGCTCCAGGGGCTGCCATTTGCCGCCGGGGTCAGTCCACGGCGTGGGGGCCTGGAAGCGCCACATCAGGGTTTCCCAGGCTTGCACGTCGGGGTTGGCGCGTGCAGCGTGGTCCAGCCCTTCGAAGCTGAACCCGGCCGCGGTGTCCATGACCATGAACAGCCGCGTGCCCAGGCGCCAGATCTGCATTTCCAGGATTTGCTGGCTGCGCAGATGCTCTGCCACGGCAGGCCAGATGCGTCGATGCAGCTGCTGGTACTCGGCGATCAATGCCGCATCGTCGATCAGGTCCAGCGCCAGGCAGTAACGTTGGCCGCTCATGTCAGCGCCCGGTCGAGGTGGGTGTAGCCTCCATCCACCACCAGCCACTGTCCGGTGGTGTGGGAGGCGCGGGGTGAGAGCAGGAACAGCACGCTGTCGGCAATTTCCTCGGGAGTGGTCATCCGTTTGCCCAAGGGGATTTTTTCGACGATGGCGGCGAGCTTGGCCTCGGGGTTGTCGAAGCCGTCGATCCAGCGTTGATACAGCGGCGTCAGCACCTCGGCGGGCACCACGGCATTGACCCGGATGCCGAACTCCAGCAAGGAGGCGGCCCATTCCCGGGTCAGTGACAGCTGCGCACCTTTTGCGGCGGTATAACCGCTGGTACCGCCCTGGCCGGTGAGGGCCGTCTTGGAGCTGATATTCACGATTGCCCCGCGGCTGGCCTTGAGGGCATCGAGGCACAAGTGGGTCATCAAGTAGTAATGAATCAGGTTCTTTTCCAGGGATTCGACGAACGCTGCACGGCCCGCATCCAGGCCCACGCCGTCGTTGACCCCGGCGTTGTTCACCAGGCCGTCGATGCGTCCGAAACGTCGCAACACTTCGTTGACGGCTGCGCGGCAGGCGTCCTCATCGCGCAACTCGACACGGATGAAGTGGCTTTGACCGTGCTGCTCAAGCTCGGCCGCGAAGGCCGGCGACAACGGTTGATGGCCGAAAATTACCGGGATTGCGCCTTCGGCAATCAATCCCAGGGAAATGGCGGCGCCAATCCCCGAGCCGCCGCCGGTGACGATGATCACGCGGTCCTGCAAATGCAGATTCATGGGCAGTTTCCTTCAAGGTGATAGACCCGCTGGGCCGTGCCGCCCCAGATGGCTTGCTGTTCATCGGGCGACAGTGGGCCGAGGGTCTGTTGCAGCAATTGGCAGGTGCCCTGGTATTCCCCGGCCAGCAGGCACACCGGCCAGTCCGAACCGAACATCAGGCGCTCGGCGCCGAACAATTCCAGCGCCAGTTCGATGTAGGGGCGCAGGGCTCGGGCGTTGCGTTGCTCGGGCCCGGCTTCGGTGAGCAGGCCCGACAGCTTGCAACTGACGTGGGGCAGGGCGGCCAGTGGCGCCAGGTGTTCGGCCCAACCGACGGGGCCGTTGGCGATGTCCGGCTTGCCCAGGTGGTCCAGCACCAGATGATGCCGGTCGTGGCGCTGGCACAGGGCTGTCGCGGCGTCGAGGTCGGCGCAGCGGATCAGCACCTCGTAGACGTAGCCTTGTTGCTGCAGGTGCTGCAGGCCACGGGAGAACCTGGCGTCGGCCATAAAGCTGGCAGGCGTAGGCTCATCCTGAATCTGATGCCGAAAGCCCTTGAGTCCCGGTGCGTCGCGCCACTGTTCCAGGTGCTGTTCCAGGCGTGGGTCGCACAGGTCGACCCAGCCGACGACGCCGAGTATCCATGGGTGCTGCCGCGCCATTTCCAGCAGCGCGTCGGTTTCCTGCTCACCGGCGCGGGCTTGCACGGCAATGCAGCCATCCAGGTCGGCAGCGTCGAGCAACGGCCGCAAGTCCTGTGGGAGAAAGTCCCGCCGCAGGTCAGCCTCAGCCGTACCGATCCACGGATAATCAGCGGCCCGGTAGCGCCAGAAATGCTGGTGCGCATCGAGCCTCAAAGGTGATGGGGACGACATTGTTATTGTGCTCCGTCCATTCAAATTGCGGTTCAGCTCACGGCCGGTGGCGGTATTGCTCCCGGGACGCGGCTTTCATCTGGATCGAAAAGCCCGGCGCCTTCGGCGGCAGATAGGCCGCACCGCGCACCACGCAAGGTTCCTCGAAATGCTCGTGCAAGTGGTCGACATACTCGATCACCCGGCCTTCGTGGGTGCCGGCAATACACAGGTAGTCGATCATCGACAGGTGCTGCACGTACTCGCAAAGCCCGACACCGCCGGCATGCGGGCACACGGGCAGGCCATATTTGGCCGCCATCAGCATCACTGCCAGCACCTCGTTGACCCCACCCAGGCGGCAGGCGTCAATCTGCACCACGTCGATGGCTTCGCGCATGATCAATTGCTTGAAGATGATCCGGTTCTGGCACATTTCGCCGGTGGCGACCTTGACCGGCGCCACGCCCAGGCGAATCTTGCGATGGCCCTCGATATCGTCGGGGCTGGTGGGTTCCTCGATGAACCACGGCTTGGCAAACGCCAATTCGCGCACCCAATCGATGGCGGTGTCGACTTCCCACACCTGGTTGGCGTCAATCATCAATTGGCGGTCCGGGCCCAATACCTCGCGGGCGATGCGTACGCGCCGCAGGTCATCCTGCAAGTCGTGGCCGACCTTGAGCTTGACGTGGTTGAAGCCGGCATCCACCGCTTCCTGGCACAGCCTGCGCAGCTTTTCGTCGCCGTAACCGAGCCAGCCGGCGGAGGTGGTGTAGCAGGGGTAGCCATTGGCTTGCAGGTCGGCCAGGCGTTCAGCCTTGCCTTCGGCGCGTTGGCGCAGCAAGGCCAGGGCTTCGCTGGAGGTGATGCAGTCGGTGATGTAGCGGAAATCGATGCAGCGCACCAGCTGTTCCGGGCTCATGTCGGCGACCAGGCGCCACAGGGGTTTGCCTTCGGCCTTGGCCCACAAGTCCCACGCGGCATTGACGATCGCGCCGGTGGCCAGGTGGATTGCGCCCTTGTCCGGGCCGATCCAGCGCAACTGGCTGTCACTGGTGACATGCCGCCAGAAGCGGCCCATGTCTTCGGCGATCCATTCCAGGGTCAAGCCCACCAGCAGCGGCTGCATGGCCTGGATCGCCGCGCAGCAAATCTCGTTGCCACGGCCGATGGTGAAGGTCAGGCCATGGCCCTCAAGGGCCGGGTTGTCGGTCTGCAAAATCACATAGGCGGCCGAGTAGTCCGGGTCCGGGTTCATGGCGTCGGAACCGTCCAGGGACTGGGACGTAGGAAAGCGGATATCTTCGACGCGAATCGCGGTAATGGTAGTCATGAACGGCTCCTTGGTTCTTGTCAGGCGTCGACCGTGGTCTGGTTCTGTTCGCCGAGGCCTTCGATACCCAGGCGGATTTTTTGCCCGGGCTTGAGGTAGACCGGCGTGGGCTTGATCCCCAGGCCGACACCGGGCGGGGTGCCGGTGGAAATCACATCCCCCGGTTGCAGGCTCATGAACTGGCTGAGGTAGCTGATCAGTTTGGGGATCTGGAAAATCATCGTGCGGGTGTTGCCGTTCTGGTAGCGGTGGCCGTCGACTTCCAGCCAGATCGACAGTTGGTGCGGGTCGGCGATCTCATCGCGGCTGACCAGCCAGGGGCCGAGCGGGCCGAAGGTGTCGCAGCCCTTGCCCTTGTCCCAGGTGCCGCCGCGTTCCAGCTGGAACTCGCGCTCGGAGACATCGTTGATCACGCAGTAGCCGGCCACGTGCTGCATGGCCTGGCTTTCCTCGATGTAGCGGCCACCCTGGCCGATCACCACGCCCAACTCCACTTCCCAGTCGGTCTTGGTGGAGTGGCGGGGGATTTCGATGTTGTCGTTGGGGCCGACGATGGCGCTGGTCCACTTGTTGAAGATGATCGGTTCGTCAGGGATGGGGGCGCCGGTTTCGGCAGCGTGATCGGCGTAGTTCAGGCCGATGCAGATGAATTTTCCTACCTGGCCGACACAGGCGCCCAAACGCGGATTGCCCGGTACCAGGGGCAGGCTCGCGGGGTCGAGTTCTTGCAGGCGAGCGAGGTTGTGCGGGAGCAGGGCATCACCGGCGATATCACTGATGTGAGCGGACAAGTCACGCAGACGTCCATCAGCGTCCAGCAGGGCCGGGCGTTCCTGACCTTTTTCACCATAGCGCAGCAATTTCATGAGCAATCCTCTTATTGGAAGTGGGCGGTCAGTTGCTCCAGCCGCCGTCAATGATCTGGGTGGTGCCGGTGGTAAACGCGCTGGCATCGGAGCCAAGGTACAGCGCCAGCTGGGCAATTTCCTGGGGCGTGCCCAGGCGTCCCATCGGCTGGCGGGCGGTGAATGCGGCGTATACCTCATCCTGCTGGCGGCCTTCACGACTGGCTTGTTCGACGATGCGTTGCTGCAGCGAAGGCGACTCCACGGTGCCCGGGCAGATAGCGTTGCAGCGGATGCGCTGGGTGACAAAGTCGGCCGCGACGGATTTGGTCAGGCCGATGACGGCCGCCTTGCTGGCGCAATAGGCAAAGCGGTTGGGCACGCCCTTGAGGCTGGAGGCCACCGACGACATGTTGATGATCGAGCCGCCGCCCGCCGCCAGCATCCCCGGCAGAAACGCGCGGATCATGCGGTACATGGCGGTGACGTTCAGGTCCAGGGCAAACGTCCAGTCGCTTTCCGGGCATTCGAGGATATTGCCGGCATGCACCACGCCTGCGCAGTTGAACAGCACGTCCAGAGGGCCGATCTCGGCGGCAAGGCGTTGGATGGCGCTGGCGTCGGTGACATCCAGCACCACCGTTTGCGCACCCGGCAAGCCGGCGAGCGCCTGTTGATTGATGTCGGCTGCAATCACTTCGGCCCCTGCCGCCAGATAGGCTTCGACGCTGGCGCGGCCAATGCCCTGGGCGGCGGCGGTGATCAGCACGCGTTTACCGGTGAGGTCCATGACAGACTCCCTTGATTATTGTTATTGGCTCAATGGTCAGGCCATTGAGGGCGTGAAACACCTGCATCTGCGGCATAGCGAACCCTGGTGGGTTTGCTATGATCAGCACACTGGAAACGATCCAATGGTCAGGCCATTGATCCAATTTTTAGCATGGGTCATCCCGGTCAACAAGCGGCTTTTTTGCGGGTTGATCGCTTTGACCGTGCTGTGCATGAATCGAGCTGAGCCTAGATGCCATTTCAAGTAATTGATAACCAACGTCTTTATCGACAGATTGCCGACCAGTTGCGAGCGTTGATCGACAGCGGAGAATTTCCGCCGGGCAGTCGACTTCCCGCTGAGCGTGAACTCGCCAAACTGCTGGGCGTGAGTCGCGCTTCCGTGCGTGAGGCGATGATTGCCCTGGAGGTGATCGGCCTGGTAGACGTGCGGGTGGGCAACGGCGTGCTGGTATGTGAACCCGTGCAACCGACAGTCAGCCAGGAACCGGTGATGGCCCAGGCCACCCGGGATCAATGGAAAGAGTTCGATCCGGAACTCAACCTGCACGTCGACTTCAATGCCGAGATTCCACCGTTTTCCCTGCTCCAGGCCCGTCGCCTGATTGAGCCGGAAGCCGCCGCCCTGGCCGCCAAACATGCTACCGACGAAGAGCTGGCGGGGATCCGCGAGGCCTTCGAGCGTAATGTGCAGGACAACCGCGACGGCTCCCATACCCATCCGGGCGATCGCCTGTTTCACATTCGCATCGCCCAGGCCTCGGGCAATCCGGCGTATGCGTTGATGATTGCGCATTTGCTGGGGCATCGTTACGGCAGCATGTTCCAGCGGTTGCAGGCGCATTACACCTCGGACGACATGCCCCATCGCTCGGAAGACGAGCACCGCAAGATCCTCGATGCACTGGAACAGCGAGACGTGGAGGGTGCGCGACAGGCGATGCGCAAGCACCTGGAAGAGGTGGTACGAATCTTTATGCGGACTGCGCAATGACCCTGTTCTACGACGCCCGCGGGAATATCTACGGGGTGGTAAGCCCGGCGCAGTTACGCAGCAAGGGTATCGACGTGCCGGACCGTGCCGACTTGGCCGCTGGCACCCGAGGTGTTTGGGCATTGGCGGCGATTGCCGCCGAGTGCGGTTGGGATGAGTTGCCGCGCCCGGCCGAGGCCAAGGCGCATCGTTGTGACGGTTTGTTGGTGGGGCCGTTCCAGGCCGCGCCGCCTTTTGACCTGTTGATCGTCAACACCGACGGTTCCCTGGCCGAACGCAGTGGCAATGGCCTGACGATCTTTGCCCAGTCGTTGACCGACCAGGGATTGATGGCGCAAGGCTGTGAGTTGCGGGTGCATCACGACAAGACAGACGCACTGTCGCCGGTGGTTACGCGGGTTGAGCCGGCGGAGTACGAACAGGTCCAGGGGTTTTGGCTGGCGCTCGGGCGTCCCGAGTTCGGGCCTTTGGCGGTAGGGGCTGTTGGTGTGGGCGCGGTCTCGCTTGAGGGAACTGAGGTGAGCCATGTTTCGCCACTGGCTGCGCTCAACCCCGAGTGGAATCACAGCCAGTTTGTGCGTGTGGGCAACCCGCATTGTGTGACGCTGGTACAGGACGCGTCAGCGTTGCCGGACAACGCCCAGCTGCATCGATCAGCCTGGTTCGATCCGCTGAGGGCGATTGCTTTCGCACCACCTGCCGGGGCCGGCCAACCTTGTATTTCCGGGGTCAACCTGCAATGGGTCGCCCGGGATTCAGGCAATCGCGTGATCGCGCGGGTGTTTGAGCGTGGTGAGGGGCCCACGGCGTCCTCCGGGACCAGCGCCAGTGCGGTGGCATGCGCCGCCTGGTCTGTAGGATGGGTGACGGCGGGTCAGGTGGCGGTGGTGATGCCGGGCGGTACCGCACCCGTACGGTTGCAAGCAGAGCCGGGTGAGTTGCTGAGCGTTAGCCTGTTCGGGACTGCGCGGCTGCAGGAAGTTTGAAAAAGGCAGTGGCAGGCTTAATCATCTTTGTCAGCTGTTTCTCTATAAACAAGCAGCTCTGGTGAATGGTGGTGTAAGAGTATTCCCGTTAGTCAGTACTGGCTGTTTAACTGCATTTCTGTATTTATAAAAGACCCTTCCAATATCGGTGTGCGAATCTTCTTTTTTATTTTGAAGCGGCCGAATTTCGCCTGAAATCGCTAGTATTCCTGGGGTTCAGGCACTTTTTATCGGCTTCGAATTGAGTGGCTTTATCTGCGTTTTACGGGAGAAGTTATTTCAGCTCGACAATGAATGGCGGGTAACAACGGATGTTCAATACGCTTGTTTCGTCACGTTTCAAACTGGTCGTTGCAGGAATGAACCAGGCATTTCAGGTGCTGGCTTTTAACGGCAGCGAAACGATTGACCAGCCTTTTTTCATTGAAGTGCAGTGGGTCAGTGAAAACCCCAGCCTGGATCTGGAGAAGTTACTTCACCAACCGGCCTATCTGGATTTTGGCGAGCCCGGTGAAGGCCTGCACGGGCAAATCTACAGCATTGGCCGGGAAGGCCCGGGGCAGCGGCTGACCCGCTACCACCTCACCCTTGCGCCGCGCGTGGCGTACCTGGCCCATCGTTGCGACCAGCGGATTTTCCAGCAGCGCAGCGTACCGCAAATTATCGCGGCAGTGCTTGAGCAGCACGGCATCCTTGCTGATGCCTATACCTTCGAACTGGGGCCGGTGGTTTACCCACCGCGTACGTTCTGTGTGCAATACGCGGAAACCGACCTGCACTTTATCCAGCGGCTGTGCGAGGAAGAGGGCATTCACTACCACTTTCGCCACAGTGCAGACGCCCATGTACTGGTGTTGGGTGATGACCAGACGGTGTTTCATCGTTTGCCGGCGCAACGCTACTGCCCGGCCGGAGGCCCGGCTGCCGAAACGCTGGTGATCCAGCGTTTCGATGTGCGCCTGGCCACGCGCAGTGCTCAGGTTGTTCGGCGTGACTACGACTTCGAACATCCGTCGCTGCGCTTGCAGGAGCAGGCCGGATCTTTCCCGGCACTTGAAGACTATCAATACCCTGCGGGATTCACGGGGCATCTGCGAGGTTCGCAGTTGGCCCGGCGTGGCCTGGAACGTCATCAACGCGACCGTCATCGGGCCCTGGGCCGCAGTGACCAGCCGGCTTTGCGCAGCGGGCATTTCCTGGAACTGCGCGGCCATCCGGACCGCACCTGTAATGACTTGTGGCTGATCACCGGCGTACGTCACGAAGGCTATCAACCGCAGGTGCTGGAGGAGGCGGTGGTGGATGTCGAGGCATTCCACGGCTACCGCAATCGATTTACCGCAACGCCCTGGCGCGCCGCTTACCGCCCGCCGCTCAAGCACGTCAAACCGCGTATCAGCGGCAGCCAGACCGCAACCGTCACCGGGCCCGAGGGTGAAGACGTGCATTGCGACGCTCACGGCCGGGTGAAAATTCGCTCTCATTGGGACCGCCTGGACCAGCACGACGACAAGAGCAGCTGCTGGGTGCGTGTGGCGTCCGGATGGGCGGGTGACAGCTATGGCGCGGTGATGATCCCGCGTGTGGGCATGGAGGTACTGGTGACGTTCCTGGAAGGTGATCCAGACCGGCCAGTGATCAATGGTTGCCTGCCCAATACCTTGCAGCCTGTTGCCTATCCGTTGCCCCAACACAAGACCCGCAGTGTGCTACGCAGCCGCAGTTCGCCGGGCGGGGCGGGGGCCAACGAGCTGCACCTTGAGGACCGCAGCGGCCAGGAACTCATCTACCTGCGCGCCCAACGCGATCTGGAGCAGCAGGTCGGCCACGACAGTCGGCTGGAGGTGGTGGGCGAACGTCGGGAAACCATCCACGGCTTGAGTGCCACCACCCTGGGAGGCGAGGAACACCGCAGCATCGCCGGCGACCGCAAGGTTCGGCTTGGGGCTGATGATCACTTGCACGTGCAGGGCAACAGCCAGACCCTTGTCGGCCAGACCCTGGTGATCGAAGCGGGGCAACAGGTCCATCTGAAGGCGGGGGCCAATCTGGTTATCGATGCCGGTGCGCAGTTGAGCTTCAAGGCCGGTGGTGAGCATTTGCTGATTCAGGCCGGCGGGATTTTCAGCAGTCGGCCGATCACGTTGGGCGGTGCGCCTGCCGTGATTCGCACAGCCAACCCAGTTGGACCGGGTGACGTGGCTGCTTCGTCCGCATTTGCAGCGGATGGGCCGAAGGTTTCGGTTATCCAAGGCGCAGTCATGGAGCTGGCCAGAAGACTGGATGCAGACTTCTGTCCAGTGTGCGAGCGCTGCCGTGAAGGCCTGTGCGAATCCACGGGGAGGGCGGCTTGATGGAGATCGCGCCTGGCCAGTGGATGGCTGAACAGCAGCAGGCAGGGCGCCGGCTGTGCCTGGTTCTACAGGGTGAAAGCGATGCGCGTGGGGTACTGCTGGCGACACGCACGGTCGCTGAGTATCGCTGCCTCTTTGGTGAAACCGTCGCATCGGAAATGGCAGCGGATGGGCCGATGCTCCTGTTGCTCGACCATGTCAGCGAGCCCGCATTGGTGGGTTTGCTGCAAAACCCCCAGCGTAATTGGGGCTGGTTGGGCAGCCTGCCTGGTGATGATTTGTCGGGTGTTACCCGGCACTGGCGCGACAGGTTAGTGGTGGGAACGGCGGGCAGTCAGGCGCTGTACCGCTTCCACGATAACCGCACCTTGGCGCGGGCCTTGGTTCACCTGCCTGCTCGGGACTGGCCTGTTTTTCTCGGGCCGCTGATCGGCGTGTGTTACTGGCAGGGTGAGCGTTGGAGTTGTGTCGATAACCCGGCTCCGGGGGCGTATCCGGTACCCGATCCTGCGCCGTGGCTGGAGGTGCCCAATCCCCAGGCGGGAGTGATTCTGCAAGCCAATATCCTGCGTTACCTGCTGGCCGAGTACAGCGAGGCGTTGAGCGCACTGGTTGAGTTTCAAGACCCGAGAGTCTGGTTGGCGCAGGTGCTGGAGCAAGCGCGGGCCTGGCAATGGGACAGGCCGGAACAGCTGGAGTTTTTGGTCGTGCGGCGGCTGTTGGAAGCCACTGGGGACGTGCTTGTTCGATGGCAACCGATGCAGGGAGAAGTGGCGGAGGATCATTTTCAGCGGGTGGTTGGGGAGTGGCGTCGGGTGGAGCGGGAGCAGCAGGATGCGTAGGGGAATTATGTCGGGCGTGTGGCGAGGGCTGCTCGTTTGTGGCGGGCTGGGTGTTTCTGGCTGTGCGATGAAGCCGGCGGACAGTTTCATCCTGGAAGTCGATTTGCCGGCGAATTTTCGCTTCAAGAGTGATGCGGCTTACCGGCCCGCAACGGGTGAGACCTGCACCCTGCCCAAACGACGGGGCAAGCGGCCGGAGGACAAGGTTTTTGAAACCTTCGGCAAGCCGGTGGCTCATCGGGTGAGCTTTGAAGTACCACTGACGGAAGTGGTGGATGGGTGCCCGTTGGTGTTACGCAGTATTACGTTTGATATGTACGCGAAGTGGGGGGAGCGGTCGGCGGATGTCGGGGGGGATTTCGCAATTATTAATGTGCGGGATCGGTTGGAAGAGGGTATGGCCGGAATGCCTGAGCCGGGTGTTCAGGAGTTATCGGGGCGGTGTCAGTGGTTTTTCAGGACGATCGGACCGCTGCATGCGATCAGGAAAATCCTTATGTGTAATTCGTTGGACGCCATTGGACAGCCGAGTAAGTCACGAGCAGGAGGCTTTGTACAACGGGATCAGTTAGAGGGGAAAACACTGAGGATGGTGCTGGCAGTAGCAAGCGAGGAGCTACCCGCTGTAGACGACAACTGGGTTGCCGTTCCGGGAGGCTGGAGACGCTGTATGGGGGAAAGCTTGGACGATGTGTTTGCGTATTGCCGTGGGAATACTACTGATTTCAAAGCTATCAAAATGCCGGATGGACGCGTATGCGACGTCTATCCAACGTGTACAGAATAGGAAGCTTATTCATGAAACAGGATGCATGGAAGCAACCGTTTTTTTGCGACAAGGCACCTGCTTGTTCGTTAAAAGGACATTGGGCAAGTTTCTGCCTAGTAGATGAGTTTGGGGACGGAAAGGCCTACGGCGGTCTGCCTTACACATTTTATGACAGTGCGGGGTGTGAGTACTTCGGTCGTTTGGATGGTGAGGGCTTTGCCAGGCGAGATGATTTTTACTGTGGTCCGCTCGTCATTAAGTTGGATGAACACTACTCCGGTTCAGAAAAGCCTTATACCGATTTGATGACGCGTCTGGCTTACAAGCTACCCATCACCGAGCTCCAGGTTCGTGCGGAACAAACCCGCTTTCTCCGGGCCGATGGCCAGCGTGTCGAACGAAGCCTTTCGAAGAATCAGACGGACCTGTTCTATCAGGTCGAAGTACGTGATCTGGTCCGATACGCCGCTCACTTGCCACGCATCGTATCCCGTACTCATCGGCCCCCGCGACATGCACTAAAAATGATGGCCGACCTTGGATTCGGGCCACCCCAGCCGAAGTTGGTTGGTGTCGTTTTATTTCCCAACCGGCACACAGTACTTGAGGTTCGCCCATTGCGAGCACTGCGCCCTATGCTGTCCATCGAGGATCAATTCTGTGCCTTGAACCTCTATCAGTTGGCGCTTATGTCCACGTTGAGCTATTGCGATTTTGGACAGGAGCCCCCAGCAAAACCCATAGACCAAGTCAGCTTTCAACGGGACCCTAGCGTCGGTCATTTCTTTGCCGACAGACTATCGGGCTATCAGGAACCCTGGAAGGTCGATGCTAAGCAAGTACAACACTTTTATCCGTTATTGGAAGAGGTACCGTATTCCCTGCGTTTCGAAATTTTGCCCTTCGATCCTGAGTTGTATCAGCAAAATCGCTCCGAGTTGGGTGAAGAGCAGGAACATCCAGCACGTCTGCACTTTTTCGACGACGAAAAGGATGGCACTGATACTCAGGCATTTATCAGTCATCACGATGAAGTGATTATTATTGCCGTAAGGGGCACGGCCAGCGGAGTCGACATACTGAGGGATGTAAATGCCCATCAAGTGAATTTCATTGATGGTGTCGGCAAGGCTCATGAAGGCTTTTACCAGGCTTATCAAGCCATGCATGATTTTGTACGGCGCTACCTTGACCAATTTTATACAGGGCAGCGCATCGTGATTTGCGGGCACAGCCTCGGCGGTGCGATTGCCTTGTTACTGGCTGAGGGATTACGTCGAACCGAAGATACCCACTACAACATCCTCCTATACACCTACGGAGCCCCCCGAGCTGCCGACTCCGAATTCACCGACGGTGCCTCCGCTCTGGTGCACCACCGCATCGTCAATCACAGTGACCCTGTCCCGAGTGTGCCTGCGCCCTGGATGAACACCACCGCCAAAATCTGGATTCCTGGCGCCGTGGTGCTATTCAGTAACCCAGCGCCCGGGGGCCTGCTGTTTGCCTTGGGCCTGGTACGGCTGACCGGCAACCCTTACCAGCATCACGGCGCGCAGCAGCACTTCATGCCGATACTCCTACCGGACGGTACACGGTCCTCCGTTTTGTGGACCCCTGGCTGTGAATCCATTGAGGACGCAGCCTGCAAACGCGCATTGAGGCTCAATGGCGATATGCCGGATCGCGCCAACCTCATCAAACAGCTTGTTCAGAGTGCCCATCACTCCATGGTCGGCAGCTACATCCCCGCCGCCTGGGCCACGTTGCGCCGCTGGCAACAAACACTCGACACCCATGGCACCCTCGTAACTGCCCGTGAGTTTGAACTGATCGACGAAGCCCTGTTCACCATGCAGCACCAGCTACGGGAGCAACGAAAGAAACTGGATCTGCATCGCCCTGCCAACCAGCGTGGCTACGAACACCACGACCCCTTGAGCCAGGAAGTCGACCGGCTGAAAGACAGTCGCGACCGCCTGACAACCCTCCGCTGGCGCCGCCTCCAGGCCCGCGACGTCTACGGCAGCCACGCTTCATCCCCAACCCTGCAATCCAGCCTGAAACGCTGGTTCGCTCACCCGCAAAATCGCGTACTCACCCAAGTGGCGAGCATCCCGCCACAATCGGATGATGGCTGGGGAAAGCCACAAACCCTCGATATAGATTCAATCGTATGAGCCTACAAAAACTCCACCTGCGCCGGCCGGCGTTTCATCAACACTTTGCCCGCTCGAATCGAATACAACGGCAAGCCCTGGCTGCGAATCACTTCATAGTCGCTGTCTGCAGACAGGATCAACAGGTTCGCCGGGCGTCCCGGTTCCAGGCCATAACGATCCCCCAGGGCCATCGCCCGGGCGCTGTTGTCGGTGACCAGGTCGAGGGCACTTTGCAGGTTGCGGTAGCCAAGCATGTGGCAGATATGCAACCCGGCTTCCAGCACCCGCAAAATGTTGCCGTTACCCAAGGGGTACCAAGGGTCGACGATGGAGTCCTGGCCGAAGCAGACGTTCATGCCAGCCTCCAGCAGTTCGTTGACCCGGGTCACGCCGCGGCGTTTGGGGAAGGTGTCGAAGCGGCCCTGCAAGTGGATGCTTTCGGTAGGGCAGGAGACAAAGCTGATGCCCGAATGTCCCAGCAGGCGGAAGAGTTTGGCGCAGTAAGCATTGTCGTAGGAGCCCATGGCCGTGGTGTGGCTGGCGGTCACGCGGGCGCCCATGTCACGGCTGCGGGCTTCTTCGGCCAGCACTTCAAGAAAGCGCGAGTGTGGGTCGTCGGTTTCGTCGCAGTGCACATCGACCAGGCAACCGGTGCGTTCGGCCAGGTCCATCAGGAACTTCACCGAACTCACCCCTTGGTCACGGGTGTATTCAAAGTGCGGGATGCCGCCGATCACGTCGGCGCCCAGGCGAATGGCCTCTTCCATCAGCTCGCGGCCATTGCGGTAGGACTCGATGCCTTCCTGGGGGAACGCGACGATTTGCAGGTCGATCAGGTGGCCGCTTTCCTCGCGTACTTCAAGCATGGCCTTGAGCGCGGTGAGGTCCGGGTCCGTGACGTCGACATGGGTGCGCACATGCTGGATACCATGGGCGGCCAGGGTCTGGATGGTTTTTTTGGAGCGGGTCTTGGTGTCTTCCAGGGTGATGGTGGCCTTGCGCTCGCCCCAGCACTCGATGCCTTCAAACAGGGTGCCGCTCATGTTCCAGCGCGGCTCGCCGGCGGTCAGGGTGGCATCGAGGTGAATGTGCGGCTCGACGAAAGGCGGGACCACCAGGTTGCCGGCGGCGTCCAGGTCGTCGGGGCCTACCAAAGGGGCAGCGCCTTGTTGGGTGATGCTGGCGATCCGGCCGTGTTCCAGGTGCAGATCATGCAGGCCTTCACGGTTGCGCAGGCGGGCGTTGATGATGTGCATGGGCAAGTTCCTCTTGGCAAAAAACAGTCAGGCAGACAGCCGCCAGATCATCAGCGCGATGCCGATGTCCAGGCGGTCATAAGCATTGTCCAGCGTCAGCCCGCACAGGGCTTCGATACGCTGGACGCGGTGCGTCAGGGTGTTGCGGTGAACCGCCAGCCGTTGGGCTGCGGCCACAAGGTTACCATTCTCGTGGAACCAGGCCTCCAGGGTCGGCATCAGGCTTGGGCCATGGTGCAGGTCGTGGCGCAGCAGCGGCCCCAGGCGTTCGTTGAGGAACTGATCGAGCAGGGCGCGATCACGTACGCCACTGAGCAGCTTGAGCACGCCCAACTCATCGTAGACACACAGCCCGGCGCGTTCACTGAACCGTCGCGCAGCGGCCAATGCCTGGCGCGCCTCATCCAGGGCCTGGGCCAGGCGCGCGGGTGGGTGCGGGGCAGCACTCAGGCCGATAAACAGTTTCAACGGTGCCAGGCGCAGATTCAGTGCCTTCAACCAACCCGCCAACAACTGACGGTTGGCCAATGCCGCACCCGCGTCTATCGCAGGCAGCAGCAACGTCCATTGTCCGGCACGCCCCAGCACGGGCGGGCGCGACGGATGCTGCGCAGAAAACTGGCGCAGACGGCGGGTAATCGCATCGTGTTGTCGGGCAAGCTGCGCCTCGACCACTGGCGCCTCACCTTGGGCAAACAGCGCGTCGCTGCCGTCCAGTTGCAACTGGACGAGTTGCCAATGGCCGGCCAGCGGCATGTCCAACTGCGCAGCGCGGTGCAGCAGCAAATCCAGGGATTGATAATCACCGGCCAGCAGGCGCTCCAGCACATCGTGTCGCGAGCGCCCCAACTGCTGCGACTGGATCAACGCCGAACCGATGGCCTGGGTCACCAGTACCATCTTCAACGAGTAAGGCTGTTCGATCAGCGGCATGCCCGCCGCTTGCGCCGCTTCCAGCAAACGCTGGGGAATCGCCTGGATATAGTCCGGCCCCGTGAGGATCACCAGGCCGGCGACCTGGCGCTGACAGGCTTCGTCCAGCAGCACCAACAGATTGGCCTCGTCCCGTGGGTGATTGATACCGGTGACGAACACCAGTTCGCCCCCCAGCACCCATTCGGCAATGCCGCTGTTTTCTGCGACATAGGGCCAGCGCACCGTGTTCTCCAGGCCGGCTTCCCCGGCCCGCAGGCACATCGATTCAAGGCCGGGCAAGGCCAGCACATCGGCGACTGTCAGGCTCATGCCTGGACGTCAGCCAAAGGTGCCCGCACCCGCAATACGCTGGTCAGCACGATGTAGGTCAGGGACGCCGCCACGATCCCCACCAATGGCGCCACCCAGGGTGAATGAAAGGCCAGCACCGTACCCACGGCATAGGCGATCAGCCCTGGCCAGTTGAAGGCCGGCAGGCGTGTATCGGCCAGGCGCGGATAGTGGCCGCGGTAGCGATAGAAGAAATCCGCCATGATCACCCCGCCAATCGGTGGGATCACCGTGCCCAGCAGGATCAGGTAGGGCACCAGCATGTCGTACATGCCCAGCAACGCCAGCAGGGTGCCGATTACCGCACCGGCCAGGGTCACCGTTTTGCGGCGCTTGGTGCGCAGCAGGTTGCAGCCGGCGACGGCGAAGTTGTAGATGGTGTTGTCCTGGGTGCTCCAGATATTCAGCAACAGCATCGCCATGGCCGCCATGGCGAAGCCTTGCAGCAGCAACACTTCGACCACGTCGGGCTGCTGGTAGACGATGGCGCCATAGGCACCGATCAACACCATCAAGCCGTTGCCGATAAAGAAGCCGATCAGGCTGGCCAGCACCGCGACCCTGGCCGAGCGTGAGAACCGCGTCCAGTTGGTAGCCTGGGTCGCGCCGCTGACAAAGGTGCCGAACACCAGCGTGATAGCCGTGGACATGTCCAGCTCACCGGTCGGCACCACCGCCAGCAGTCCATCGAGCCCGCCGACCTTGACGGTGGCGACCCACATCGACAGAAACAACAAAATACCCATGGCCGGCACGGCGATGTAGGACAGAATCTCCAACCCGCGATAGCCCACGTAGGCCGTCGCGCAGAACACCATGCCAAACAGCACCATCAGCCCGAGTACGCTGCCCTGGCTCAACTCGAAATACTTGCCCAGTACTACGGCTGCGGTGGCGGTGCCCCAGGCGTACCAGCCGATCTGGGTAAAACCGAGAATCAAGTCGCTGAGTTTGCTGCCCACTTCACCGAAGCAGAAGCGCCCCATCAGCACCGAGTTCAAACCGCTCTTGAACGCGATGTAACCCAGGCCTGCGGCGTAGATACCCAACAGCAGGTTACCCAGGGCCACGATGCCGAGCATCTGGGTAAAGCTGAAGGCCACCCCCAGCTTGCCGCCGGCGAACATGGTCGCAGTAAAAAAGGTAAAGCCCAGCAGCACCATGGCGGTGGAGGCCAGGCCTTTGCGGGCATGCATGGGCACCTCGCTGAGAGGGTAGTCATTGCCCGGTTCGTTCTGCGTCATGTGCCGTTCTCCCTGAATGAGTGACGCAGGCCTATTGCACCCGTCGTGCCAAGTGCGAGGCAGTGATGGGCGCACGGTCAGGACTGTGCAGGTTGCACAGTATTTATAGCCAAACAGGAGAAACACGCAGGCGGGATTGGTCTTTCTGCCCACTCAGGCGCGAAAGCGGTGCAGGGTGATACAAATTGGATCACCCGTGATTCAATCGAACAGGGTGTGAGTGGTCTGCCCGCGATGAAAGGCAAAAGCGGCCTCAAGGTCGCTTTCAATGGTGCGGCCACGGGACAGCGGCGGCAGATTGTCCAGGCTGAAGAAGCCAACTTCGGTGGTTTCGAAACCGGCCGCCGGCGCCAGTTGATCAACCCGTTCGCACAGAAAGTAGAGTTTGTAGAAGTCCCGGATATCCGGCCGGTACAAGCCTTTAGCCTTGTGGGTGACGCTGTACAGCGCCTTGGCCGTGACCGTCAGCCCGGCCTCTTCGCGAATTTCCTTGACGATGTTTTCAGCCGCCGACAAACCAATATCCGCGTAACCGCCGGGCAATGCCCAGCAGCCATCCGTGAGTTCGCGGACCAACAGGATCCGGTCACCGTCAATCACTGCGCCCCGCACATCAATCATGGGCGTCGAATAACGTTTGGCGAAATCCGGCACCAGCCCAGTGATGCGCTCCAGCGGTACTTCGCCCAATTGCGCCAGCATGCTGTGGGCAATCTGGGCGATTTCCTCGAGGCGCTCGCGCTCGAAGTCATCGGTGCAGAAGTGCAGCCCCGTGGAGGCCAATGCTTGCAGGCGCTTGGCCTGGGCCAGCCAGGTGTTTTCCATGGGAGCTCCTTCAGTGCGAGGCGGCGAGGTCTTTTTGCATGTAGACCCGACGCAGGCCGTTTTCCTCGGCCCGGTGGGTTTCCACATAGCCTTTGCGGGTGTACAGGGCGATGTTTTCGGTCATCGCTTCATTGGTGTAGAGACGGATGGAGCCATGCCTGGCCTGGCCTTCCGCGAAGCCCAGCAACAGGCGCCCGTAACCCAAGCCCTGGGCACCGGGGTCGACGGCCAGGTTATCCAGCAGCAGGTACTCATCGTGATGAATCAGTACGACAAAGCCGCGGACCTGGCCCGCACTCTCCAGCACATGCACCCGTTCGGCAGCGACCTGCTGGCGATAGTCATCCAGCATCGGCCCTGGCTTGCGCCCGATTCGCTGGATGTAAGGGGAGTAGGCGGCGTGGACGATCGCTTCAATTGCGGCGATATCGTCGCCGGTAGCGGGGCGGATATGGGTTGGCATCGCAGCGCTTCCTGTAGAAGAGGCCACGACTGTAAGGGAGTCTCCGGCATAAAAAAACCACCGCAAGGGTGGTTTTTTACATCGCCGGCTTATTCGCCGCGATAGATGCAGCCGCTGGTGCAGGTCTCATGGATGCGAATCGCGCTGAGTTCCGGCAACAGCGGTTTCAGTTCATTCCAGATCCACTTGGCCAGCACTTCGCTGGTGGGGTTTTCGAGGCCCGGGATGTCGTTGAGGTAGTTGTGGTCGAGGCGTTCGTAGAGCGGCTTGAAAATCGCCTTGATCTCCGAGAAGTCACGGATCCAGCCGGTGTGCGGGTCGAGGTCGCCGCTGAGGTGGATCGCCACCTTGAACGAATGGCCATGCAGGCGCCCGCATTTGTGGCCTTCCGGAACGTGGGGCAGGCGGTGGGCGGACTCGAAGGTAAACTCTTTGAAGATTTCCACAGGGTTTTTCAGCTCGGTGAGGTGTCTGGCAGGCGGCGAGTTTAACAGTTTGTCGCGGCCGCGCGCATACCGCGTAGCAGCTGTCGAGCCATGGCGAGGCTGCGTTTGCGATTTGTCTGACAAACCGAGGTGCTGCCGACGCAGCCTCGCTTGGGCTCGACAGCTGCTACGGAGAGGGCGCTAGAGAGCCAGCAGGCGTTCGCCCAATTGGCCATTGTCGGCCAGTTGCAGAAACTCATCCCCCAGCCGCTGGCTTTCGCTCATTGCGGTTTGCCAGTACTTGTTGCGGCCCGGGTCATCCCCCATGAAGCGCTTGAAGTCACTGCGGTCCGGCAGTTTGCCGTGGGGCAGTCGCGCCAGGTATTCCTTCGACGGCGCCAGCAGCAGGACATCCTGCAAACCCTGTTGATTGGCGCGGCGCCACGGCAAGCCCTTGTCGAACCAGCCGGGAATGACCCGGTCGGTGAAGTGCGGGTACAGCACGATGTCATCGCCGTGGTAGGGCAGGTCGAGGTGATAGTCCAGCAGGCCGCCATCGCGGTAAGTGCCTTGGCCCGCACCCGGCAGGTCGCGTACGCCTTGCATCACCATGGGGATCGAGCCCGACGCCAGCAAGGCCTGGCGCAGGTTGCCCAGTTCCAGATCAAGGAAGCGCGACGGGAAATCCTTGAGCGCATGCAGCGGTGGCGCCTGGCGTGGGTCGTGGACGATCAGCCGTTCGAAGTGCCGGGACAACCGCGCGCGGCCCCTCAGGTTGTCGGCGATCACCGAGGACAACCCCAAACCAAGCCGACCGCGATGATCGTCGGCGAGCAGGCCATGGCTTTTGACCACCATGATGTTCAGCCGGTAGTGCGGGTTGTCGAGCACGCGGGCATCGCGGCCGGCCAGCAAGTCATCGAGCATGCGCACGCAGCTCTGGCTGACTTCGGCCATGGTCACGCCTTTGGCAAAGCTTTGTGCGTTGTACAGCCGGCCCAGGTCGAGCAGGCCTTGCACCGGGTCGGGCAGGCACGCACTGGCAAACCGCCAGGAGCCTATCGAGGCGCCGATCAGCGCACGCTCGCGGGGCGCCCGGGGCAGCCAGTCACCAAACAGCGCCAGGTCCAGACCCTGGATGCCCAGCGCCTTGGGCCCGCCGGCAGCGCCGGGAAGGATGCCGACGTCCGCAGGCGCAAGCCCCTGCTCACGAATGCGTGCAAAAGCGCGTTTACCGGCCTTGAGGGTCAAGGCGGGGAACTTCATATGGATAGCAGTCATACCGGTCTCATTTACCGCGAGCAGGGCAGTATAGAAAATCTTGCCCGGTTGCAGGCAAAGGTCTCGCAGAGAATTGCCATGGTGGCAATTCAGTTTCAGTTAAGTTGGATCCAGTACCGTGAGCCCCGTAGGCAAAATATCCCGAAACGGAGACTCACCATGAAAACCCTCACAGCCTTGATCGCCAGCAGTATCATCGCCCTCACCGCAGGCGTCGCCCAGGCTCGCGACCTGAGGCCGGACGAAGCACTGAAGTTGCGCGACGCTGGTACCATTGTGTCTTTCGAGAAGCTCAACGCCACGGCGTTGGCCAAACATCCCGGCGCCACCGTGCATGAAACCGAGCTTGAAGAGGAATACGGCAAGTACCTTTATCAGGTTGAACTGCGCGACGCCCAGGGCGTCGAGTGGGACCTGGAATTGGACGCCGTCACCGGCGCCGTCCTCAAGGATCATCAGGATACGTAATGAAGGTAAATCTACGCACCAGCGTTCAAGTGGCGCTGGTGCTCCTGGCATTTTGCTCAGGCCTGGCCGCTCGGGACCTGGGCCAGGATGAAGCGCTGCGCCTGCGCCAGAAGGGCGTGATCGCGCCGCTTGAGCATCTGCTGGGCCCGGCTTTCGAGCGCTACCCGGGCGCCAAGCTGCTGGACGCCGAGCTTGAAGAGCACAAGGATCGCCCTGTGCGCTATATCTATGAAATCGAACTATTGACGGTGGAAGGCGTGGTGCGCGAGATCGAACTCGATGCCAACACCGGTCAACTGCTCAAAGACAAGGAAGACGACTGATGCGCCTGCTGCTGGTGGAAGACCACGTACCCCTGGCCGATGAGTTGATGGCCGGGCTCAATCGCCAGGGCTATGCCGTCGACTGGCTGGCGGACGGGCGCGATGCGGTGTACCAGGGGCGCAGCGAACCCTACGACTTGATCATCCTTGACCTCGGCCTGCCGGGTTTGCCCGGGCTTGAGGTGTTGACGCAATGGCGTGCCGCCGGCCTGGCCACGCCGGTGCTGATCCTCACTGCCCGCGACTCCTGGGCCGAGCGCATCGAAGGGCTCAAGGCCGGGGCCGACGACTACCTCAGCAAACCGTTCCATCCCGAAGAGCTGCACCTGCGTATCCAGGCCTTGCTGCGTCGTTCCCATGGCCACGCCAATCAGCCCACCTTGCAGGCTGCCGGCTTGCACCTGGATGAGGGTCGCCAGTGTGTGATGCGTGATGGCGAGGAGATCCAGCTGACCGCGGCCGAGTTTCGGCTGCTGCGTTACTTCATGCTGCACCCCGAGCAAATCCTTTCAAAAAGTCACCTGGCCGAACATTTGTACGATGGCGAGACCGAGCGTGACTCAAATGTGTTGGAGGTCCACGTCAACCACCTGCGCCGCAAATTGGGCCGCAGCGTGATCGAGACCCGGCGCGGCCAGGGTTACCGGTTTGGTGCCAGCCCGGCATGAAGTCGATCCAGCGGCGCCTGAGCCTGGGGCTGATCAGTGTGATGGTGATCGTCGGCCTGGTGCTGGCGCAGACCAGCCTGTGGCTGTTCGAAATGGGCCTGCAACGTTACCTGGAGTCCGGCTTGCGCAACGACAGCGAGAACCTGCTGGTGGCGCTGGTGCGCGGGCCGGCGGGTGTGCAACTGGATGAGCAGCGGTTGTCTCCTGCGTACCAGCGTCCGTTTTCCGGGCACTATTTCCGTATCGATTTTGCCGATACCCATTGGCGTTCCCGCTCGCTGTGGGACCAGGAACTGCCGCAGTTGCCCCACGCCGGGCTGAAGGGCAACCTGCAGTTGGGGCCGGAAGGCCAGCAGTTGCTGGTACTGCGTTCGGACTACAAACGGTTTGGCCAGTCGATTTCCATCAGCGTGGCCCAAGACTACACACCCGTCAGAGAAAGCTTTCGGCTGATGCGCCAGATCGGCCTGGTGCTGGGGCTGGCGGCGCTGTTGCTGATCCTGATTCTGCAACGGGTCACCGTGCGCCGCGCCTTGCGCCCGCTGGAGACCGCGCGCAACCAGATCGCCCAACTGCAGCAGGGCCAGCGCTCGCAACTGGACACCCAGGTGCCGGTGGAGCTGGAGCCGCTGGTGGCGCAGATCAACCATCTGCTGGCCCACACCGAAGACAGCCTCAAGCGCTCGCGCAATGCCCTGGGCAATCTCGGCCATGCCTTGAAAACCCCGTTGGCGGTGTTGCTGAGCGTGGCATCCAGCGAACAGCTCAAGGACCATCCGCAACTGAGCAAGCTGCTGCGGGAACAGTTGGAGCAGGTGCAGCAACGGCTTAATCGTGAACTCAATCGTGCCCGCCTGGCCGGAGAGACACTGCCGGGTGCCTTGTTCGATTGCGACGGCGAATTACCGGGGTTGCTCGCGACCCTGAACATGATCCACGGCGAACACCTGGATTTGAGTTACCGCGTGCCGCCCGGTTTGCAATTGCCGTGGGACCGCGAAGACCTGCTGGAACTGTTGGGCAACCTGCTGGACAACGCGTGCAAATGGGCGGATGCGGAGATTGTGTTGAGCATCGGCGAAACCCCAGAAGGCTTTCGGTTGGCTGTCGAAGATGACGGGCCGGGGATTCCCGAGAGCCAGCGTGATCAGGTGTTCAGCCGAGGCACGCGGTTGGATGAGCAGACTGACGGGCATGGTCTGGGGCTGGGGATCGTGCGGGATATTGTCGAGGTGTGGGGCGGGGTGCTTCTGTTGCAGGAGAGCGAGCTGGGCGGGTTAAAGGTCATCATCGACCTGCCACGCCGCCATTGAAAACAAACCGTAGCAGCTGTCGAGCCTCGCCAAGGCTCGACAGCTGCTACGGGATACTCGGGCTGATTGCCGGAGTATCCCGCAACTCATCAAACCCTGAACTGATCCATCAGGCCCTGCTGCTGATTCGCCAGGCTGTTCAACGCCTGGCTGACC
>NZ_JACAOM010000109.1:0-9546 GCF_013386245.1 Pseudomonas sp. 21615526
TTTTTCCCCCAGGAAGACACCGGGCGCTTGCAGGGCAGCATCCTGGCGAACCAGAGCATTTCCTATGGGGCGATGCAGAAGGACTTCACCGAGATCAACCGCAAGGTGATGAAAAACCCGAACATCGAAACCGTCGCCGGGTTTGTCGGCGGTGGCGGAGGGGGCGGCGGGGCGGTCAACAGCGCGCAGATGTTTGTATTGCTCAAGCCCCTGGGCGAGCGCAAGGACAACGCCACCGAAATCATCGGCCAGATCCGCCGCAGCCTTGGCGACTTGCCGGGCACCAAGCTGTATTTGCAGTCGGCCCAGGACATCACCGTGGGTGGCCGGCAAAGTGGCGCGCAATACCAATACACCCTGACCGCCGATGACCAGGAGTCGCTGGACGAATGGGTGCCCAAGGTGGTGGCGGTGCTGCGCAAATTGCCGCAACTCACCGACCTCAATACCGACCAGCAAGACAACAGCTTGCTGGCCAATGTGCAAATCAACCGGGATACGGCGGCGCGCCTCGGGGTGAGTGTCTCGGCGGTCGACCAGACGCTGTACGACGCCTTTGGCCAGCGCCAGGTCGCGACTCTGTATCGCGCGGCCAACCAGTACCACGTGGTGATGGAAATCGCGCCGGAATACTGGACCGACCCTTCCGCGCTCAAGGGCATTTATGTGCCGACGGGCACCCAGGCCACGACCACCAAGGGCACCACGGCGGCGCCCAACCTGACCACCGGGCAGACCCTGGTGCCACTCTCGGCACTGGCGGATAACACGGTGGCGCGCACCGCAATTTCCATCAGTCACCAGGGCACGTTCCCGGCGGTGACAGTCTCGTTCAACCTGGCGCCCGGCACGTCCATCGGCCAGGCCACGGCGATGGTGGACGATGCGGTGAAGCAACTGCGCATGCCCGCCAGTGTGGTCGGCCAGTTTGCCGGTACGGCCCAGGTGTTCCAGTCGTCGGTGGCCAGTGAGCCACTGCTGATCGTCGCTGCGTTGCTGTGCGTGTATATCGTGCTGGGCATCCTCTACGAAAACCTGACGCACCCGCTGACCATTCTTTCGACCCTGCCCTCGGCCGGCGTCGGTGCGTTGATCGCCTTGCTGCTGACCGGCACCGAGCTGTCGATCATTGCGCTGGTGGGGGTGATTCTGTTGATTGGTATCGTGAAGAAAAACGCGATCATGATGATCGACTTCGCGATCACCGAGCGGCGGGAGTTCGGCCTAACGGCCAAGGAAGCGATTCGTCGGGCGTGCCTGATCCGTTTCCGGCCGATCATGATGACGACCCTGGCGGCGATCCTTGGCGCGCTGCCGCTGGTGCTCGGCACCGGTTATGGCTCTGAGTTGCGCCGGCCGTTGGGGATTTCGATTATTGGTGGCCTGCTGTTCAGCCAGGTGCTGACGCTGTACACCACCCCGGTGATCTACCTGTGGCTCGACCGGGCGTCACAGCGCCTGGGTCGGCGTAAGGAAGCAAGGTTATGAACGTGAAATACAGCGTGCTTTGCATCAGCCTGCTGCTCGGCGGCTGCATGGTCGGGCCCGATTACCAGAAGCCCGCCATGGAGCTGCCGCAGTCATTCAAGGAAGGCGCGCAGTGGCAGCGTGCGGCGGCCAACCCCCAGGGGGCCATGGACAGCCAGTGGTGGCTGGCCTATCAGGACCCGGTACTGAACGATTTGGTGGCGCGCTCGGCCAAGGCCAACCAGTCGATCATCGCGGCGGAGGCGGCTTATCGTCTGGCCCAGGCGCAGGTGGCGTCCAGCCGGGCAGGGTTGTGGCCCACCGTTGGCGTAGGGTTGTCGGGTTCGCGGGGAACGGCAGGCAGTGGTAGCGGCACGTCCACCACCGGCACCACGACGGGCGGCGTGCAGAACAGTGTCAGCGCCACCTTGACCGCCAGCTGGGAACCCGACCTGTGGGGCCTGGTGCGGCGCGGGATAGAGTCCAGCCAGGCGACGGCCCAGCAATCGGATGCGTTGCTGGCCGGGGTGCGGCTGTCCATCAGTTCCAGCGTGGCGAGTAACTACCTCGCCCTGCGGCAGATGGACATCGACGTGCGCCTGTTGCAGCAACAACAGAAGATCAACCAGCAACTGCTGGACATGATCCAGGTGCAGTTCACCCAGGGCGTCGCCACCAACGACCAGTTGCTGGTGGCCCAGAACCAGTTGACCACCTCGATTGCCGACTTGCAGACCTCCCTGCGCGACCGCGAGCAATACGAACACGCGCTGGCCGTGCTGGTGGGCGTGGCGCCGAGTGAATTCAGCGTGGCGGTGCGCAATGACTACAGCTTCGTGGTCCCGCGGCCACCGCTGACCTTGCCGTCGACCCTGCTGCAACGGCGTCCCGATGTGGTGGCGGCGGAGCGCTCGGCAGCGGCGGCCAACGCGAAAATCGGCGTGGCCGAAGCTGCGTTCTTCCCTACGCTGGATCTGACTGCCGAGGCCGGTTACCGCGGCAGTGCGTTGGGCGGGTTGTTCTCCCTGCCCAATCGCATCTGGACGTTGGGCCCGGCGCTGGCGGAAACCCTGTTTGACGGCGGCGCCCGCGAAGCGGCGGTCAAGCAGGCCGAGGCCAGCTATGACCAGATCGCCGCGACCTACAAGGGCACCGTGCTCAGCGCCTTGCAGAACGTTGAAGACAACCTGTCGGCAATCAACCACCTGCAAACCCAGGCCGATGCGTTCCAGCAGGTGTACCAGCGTAATCAGCAACTGTTCGGCAGCCAGGAAGCACAGTTGCGCGCCGGCACCGTGAGCCAGGAGGCCGTGCTGACCCAGCAACTGGTGTTGCTGCAAGCCGAGCAGAATCTTCGCGACACCCAGGGCCAGCTCAGCCAGGGCAGTGTGGCGCTGATCCAGAGCCTGGGCGGTGGTTGGCAAACCCCTCAGCACTGAACGGCTCGCTAACCCGGTGTGCGCCGCGTTATTCTCGGCGCACTTTGAATCACGGGAAGCCTGAGCCATGGCAGGAAGCAGTTTGCTGGTATTGATCGACGACATCGCTGCGGTGCTCGACGATGTGGCGTTGATGACCAAGATGGCTGCGAAGAAAACCGCCGGCGTGCTGGGGGACGACCTGGCGCTGAATGCCCAGCAAGTCTCCGGGGTGCGCGCCGAGCGGGAAATTCCGGTGGTGTGGGCGGTGGCCAAGGGCTCGTTCGTCAACAAGCTGATTTTGGTGCCGGCTGCGTTGCTGATCAGCGCGTTTGCGCCGTGGGCGGTCACGCCGTTGTTGATGCTGGGCGGCGCTTACCTGTGTTTTGAAGGTTTCGAAAAACTCGCCCATAGCTTCTTCCACAAACGCACCGAAGAGCAGGCGCACCTGGTGGAAGCCGTGGCGGATCCGGCCACGGACCTGGTGGCCTTCGAGAAGGACAAGATCAAGGGCGCGATCCGTACCGACTTCATCCTCTCCGCCGAAATCATCGCCATCACCCTCGGTACCGTGGCCGATGCACCACTGGTGCAGCAAGTGATCGTGTTGTCGGGTATCGCCATCGTCATGACCATCGGCGTCTACGGCCTGGTGGCCGGTATCGTCAAACTCGATGACCTGGGCCTGTGGCTCACCCAGAAGCCCGGCCAGGCGGCGCGCAGCATCGGCGGGGCGATCTTGCGGGCGGCGCCGTACATGATGAAAAGCCTGTCGGTGATCGGTACGGCGGCGATGTTCATGGTCGGCGGTGGCATCCTGACCCATGGTGTGCCGGTGGTGCATCACTGGATCGAGACCGTGAGCCAGAGTACTGGCGGCCTGGCGTGGTTGATGCCGACGTTGCTCAATGCAGTGGCGGGGATCATTGCCGGGGCCGTGATGTTGGCGGTGGTCAGCGTGGTGGGTAACCTCTGGAAGCGTGTGAGGGCATAGGCATTTGATCGAGCGACGGCAATTCAGCGGAGGCATGAAAGGCAAGAACCTCCGTTATCTGAATGAAAATCCCGGCGAGGCCCGCCAGACGGTGCGTGCGGGATTTGTGTTGCTCGAACATTTTTCGCTGCCGGCGTTTACCCAGGCGCTGGATACGCTGATCACCGCCAACCTGCTGCGGCCCGCTTCTTTTTCTACCTCGACCTTCGGCTTGCGGGAAGGCGAGGTGATCAGTGACCTGGGGCTGGTGATCCGGCCCGATGCGCGGCTTGAGTCTTCGGTGCTTAAAGAGTTGGACCTGTTGGTGATATGCGGTGGCTATCGCACTGAACTGAAGGCTGCGGAGGAGTTTATCCACCTGCTGAAAAGCGCCTCGGAGCAGGGTGTGAGCCTGGCCGGTTTGTGGAATGGTGCGTGGTTCCTGGGGCGTGCGGGATTGCTGGGCGGCTACCGCTGCGCCGTGCACCCGGAACATCGCCCGGCCCTCGCTGATTTCTGCAAGGCGACGCAGGTCAGCAGCGAACCCTATGTGATTGATCGCGACCGGCTGACGGCATCGAGCCCTTCCGGTGCGTTTCATATGGCGCTGGACTGGATCAAGGGGCTGTACGGCAAAGCGCTTGTGGAGGGGATCGAGGACATCCTGGCGTTTGAGGAGTCGCGCTACCGGCGGGTGAAACCCACGGAAAACGTGTGCTTGAGCGCGCCCCTGCGCGAGGTGGTCAACCTGATGGACGCCAACCTCGAAGAGCCTCTGGAGCTTGAGCAACTGGCCGTTTATGCGGGCCGTTCCCGACGCCAGTTGGAGCGTTTGTTCAAGGAGCAGCTTGGCACCACGCCCCAGCGTTATTACCTGGAACTGCGCATCACCGAGGCCCGTCGGCTGCTGCAACACACCGAGCTGTCCCAGGTGGACGTGCTGGTGGCCTGCGGGTTTGTCTCGCCGAGCCATTTCAGCAAGTGCTACAGCGCCTACTTTGGCTACAGGCCATCCAAGGAAAAGCGCCTGGTCAAATAGCCTGAGATTGGCATTCGCCACAAATATAGATACGATGCTAATCATTAGCTTGCTATCTATATGTGGGTTTAATGAAATCCTCCACCTTCCAGCTCCCTGATTTCTGGCAGGCGACGTTGACCCCGTCCCGTAGCGATCTGCTGTTTGCCTTGCGCAACATGATCGCCGGCGGGGTCGCGTTGTACCTGGCCTTCTGTTTTGACTTGCAGCAACCGCAATGGGCCCTGACCACCGTATTTATCGTGGGCCAGTCCACCAGCGGCATGGTCCTGGCCAAAGGCGCCTATCGGCTGGTGGGTACGTTTGTCGGGGCCATGGTTTCCATTGCGATGATCGGCGTGTTTGGCCAGGCGCCGCTGCTGTTCCTGCTGTGCATGGCGCTGTGGCTGGCGTTCTGCACCACGGGGGCATCCTTGCTGCGCAATCATGCGTCCTATGGGTTTGTGCTGGCGGGGTACACCACGGCGATTATTGCGCTACCCGCTACGGCGGCACCGCTGGGAGTGTTCGATGAGGCGGTGGCACGCTGCCAGGAGATCAGCCTGGGGATTCTTTGTGCCTCCATCGCCAGTACGATTCTGTGGCCGCGCCGGGTCGAGCAGGTGCTGGCGGTTCAGGCGCGCGCCGCCTGGCAGGCCGGGGTGCGGGCTGCCGCTTCGGAGCTGTTGGGTACCGACCAGCGAAAAGGCTTGCTCGAAGCATTGAGCCGCCTGGTGGCGGTGGACAGCCAGCGCGACCATGCCTGGTTTGAAGGGCCCAAGGGCCGGCGCCGCTCCCAGGCCTTGCGGGTGCTCAGCCGTGATCTGCTTAGCCTGCTGCGGGCGGCGCGGGGCGTGGCGCGCCAGCGGATGATGCTCGATGAAACGGCGGCGGTCGGGCCACTGATTGAAGCGGTGGCTTCGGCGTTGCAGCAGGAGCGTCTTGATGAACTGCCCGAGTTGTCACAACGGCTTGGCCTGGCGTTGCAGGATCCGCAGCTTGGCCAGGAGGCGCACTTTTGCCTGGTGCAACTGGCGCAGGTGTTGCGCTTGATTGAGCTGGGTGCATTGACGCTGTCGGCGGTCGAGCAGGGCAGGGTGCCGCCCGGCGCACCGGGGGCGATGTCCTGGCACCGGGATATCGAGCAGGGGGTGCTAGGTGGGCTGCGCAGTGCGTTGGCGTTTCTGGCGGTCGCGGCGTTCTGGATCTTTACGGCATGGCCTTCGGGTTTGGGCGCGGTATCGATTTGTGGCGTGGTGTTGAGCCTGTTTGCAGCGCGGGAAAACCCGTCGGCTTCCAGCCTTAACTTCCTCAAGGGCATAGCGCTTTCGATCCCGGTGGCCGGTTTTGTGTGCTTCGTGCTGTTGCCCGGCTTCGATGGCTTTCCCTTGTTATGCCTGGCGTTGGGAGTGCCGCTGTTTTTCGCCTCATTGTGCATGAGCCGCCTCAAGCTGGCGGCCACGGCCTCGGCGTTCTGCATCTTTTTCGTCAACAACGTCGGGCCCAGCAATGTGATGACCTATGACTTCGCCGCGTTCCTCAACAAGGCCATCGCGACGTTGGTGGGTGTCGGGATTGCCGTGGTGGTGTTTCGGCTGATCCAACTCAATCCCGGCGAGCATCACTATCGGCGGATGTTCAAGGCGTCGCTGTTCGACCTGGCGCAATTGACTTCCCGCCCCCTGGAGCAGGCTGAAAGCTGGTTTGGCGGGCGCATGGCGGACCGGCTGATTCGCCTGTCGCGCTACAGCGAAACCTTGCCTGCCGATCGCCGTGTCCACTGGGATAACGGATTGCTGGGGCTGGACCTGGGGGATGAGTTGCTGGAGTTGCGCGCCTGCCTGGCGGACAGCCGGGGTGCGTTGGCGATTGAGCGCGATCGCTATTTGCGGGCATTGGAGTCGGTGTTGGAGGAGGGTGGACCGAGCGTGGCGAATGAGTTGCTGATGGATGCGGCCAGCGTTGCGATGCTTGAAGCGCTTGAACAGCCTTCGGGATTGGCGGAGCAGGATCGGGAAATGGCCAGGGCGGCCGTGCTGCAACTGCGGTTTACGTGGCGTAAGTGGTGTCGGCGGGGGATGTAGGCGCTGGCAAGCCAGCGCCTACACTGGGCATTACTCGGCGATCTGCAACTTGCGCGCCTCGGTGTACACGTAGCGCACCTTTTCATACTCGAACGGCGAGTTCATCTGGCCGTAGCGGAAGCTGGTCTGGTAGCGCTTGTCGACGGCGCGCAGGGCCCAGATTTCCGGGTGGTTTTCGCTGACCTTGGACACGTTCAGGAAGTTGATCTCGGTCTCGGCGCCGTAGTCCACCAGCAGGCCGGTGGTATCCCGCAGGTTCGACGGACCAAACAGCGGCAGCACCAGGTAGGCGCCGCCCGGTACACCGTAGAAGCCCAGGGTCTGGCCGAAGTCTTCGCTCTGGCGCGGCAGGCCCATGGCGGTGGCCGGGTCCCACAGGCCGGCGATGCCGATGGTGGTGTTGAGCAGCAGGCGCCCGGTGGTTTCCAGGGAACGATGGCCCTTGAGCTGCAGCAGGCTGTTCAGCAGGTTGGGTACATCCCCGAGGTTGTTGAAGAAGTTGCTGACGCCGGTACGCAGGAAGCTTGGGGTGACATAGCGGTAACCGTCCACCACCGGCAGGAACACCCACTGGTCGAAGCGGTAGTTGAAGTGGTAGACCCGGCGGTTCCACGACTCCAGCGGGTCGTAGACATTCAGCGCGTTGACCGACGAGCGCTCGAACTCACGCTGGTCCAGGCCAGGGTTGAACTTGAGGTGGCTCAGGGGCTCCTTGAAGCCGTCGGAGTCCACTACGGTCGGCGTGTGGGCCTTGCTGTTGTCGGCATTGGCCACGCCCGCGCACATCAGGGCGGCGAGCAGCAGAAGATATTTAGCCACGGAAGAACTCCAGCATGGCGTCGGCGTTGACGCGGTAGTTGAGGTTGCCGCAATGGCCGCCCAGGGGGTAGACGGTCAAGCGATCGCCGAAGGTTTTACGCAGGAAGCCAAGGTCGCCAGGGCCCAGGATCACGTCGTCGGCGTTGTGCATGACGGCGATTTTCGGGCTGTCGTGCAGGTAGTCCTTGAGGGCATACAGGCTGACCTGGTCAACCAGTTGCAGCAGGCTGCCGCCGTCGGAACGGGCGCGCCACATCGGGATCACCTGTTCGGTGAGGTAGCAGTCGAAGTCGCACTGCAGCGCACGCTTGAGGAACGGCGTGAGGCTGGTGCCTTCGCTGATCGGGTACTTGGGCGGGATGATCAGGCCGCGACGGTTGATCAGGTCCGAGGTGAAGGCAATGTCGGCCGCCGAGAAGCGGAATGAAGTGCCGATCAGCATCGCCATCTGTTCGTTGGTCAGGTGTTCCTTGGAGTTCTGGAAGTCGTAGAGCAGGGCATCGTTGAGGTCGATGTAGCCCTTTTGCTGGAAGTAGCGGGTCAGTTTGTTCAACACCAGCTCATAGAAGGTGGTGCTGTTGTTGATGCCCTTGACCTCGGTCTGCACCAGCTTGTCGAGGTTGGTGATCGAGGTATAGAGGTTGACCGGCGGGTTCAGCAGCAGGACTTTCTTGAAATTGAAGCTGCGACGGGTTTCATCCAGCTTGCTGACAAAGGCTGCGTCGAGGGCGCCGAGGCTGTAGCCGGTGAGGTAGAAGTCGGTCACGGGCAGCGTCGGGTTTTGCGCGCGTACGGCCTGCATCACGCGGTACATGTCTTCGGCGTCTTCCTGGCTGATGCCGGGAGTGGCGAAGCGCGAGGCGGCGGCGATGAAGTCGAAGCTGGTGGGGGACGACAGCTGGACGACGTGGTAACCGGCCTTGTAGTAGAGCTTTTTCAGGTATTCGTTGATGGTGCTGTCAAAGCGTGCGCCGGTGCCGGCGATCAGGAAGATCAGCGGTGCGGCACGGTCCTGCTTGGCGATGCGGTAGGTGAGTTTCTTCACCGCCCAGAAGTTGTCAGGCAGGCTGAACTCGCGCTCGGGACGCATCGTCAGGGTGTAGTCGGACTGATTGATTTGATCGTCCGATGGCAGTTCCGGCCGCAGGTTCGGCGGGGTGGTGGCGATGGTCGCTTCAAACGGGTTGGTCAAAGGGTAGCCATAGCTGGCCTGGTCGATATCGACCGCCAGTGCTGACGCACTCAGAAAAAGGCTGCCCAACAGGGCCGCACAGCGCAAGGAACGGAGCATGACTAAATCCCTAAGAGGAAAACGTGCTGAAGTGGAGTTCGCAGGCTATGACCACCGCGTTGCTGCCGAAGTGCCAGCCTTCGGCACTAAAAGTCGGAAAAAACGTCGGAATCGGGGTAATAGTAGCGAGACGATACACTTTGGCACGCCTTAATGAACACTTATCTGTTTGCAAAACTTGCCAACGGCCACCGGGGGATTAAGCTGGGCGCCGTTTTCGCCTATCGGAGTGCCCCATGTCCCGCCGTTTTCCGCTGATCCTGTTGCTTATTGCCCTGCCGCTTTGGCTGGCCGCCAGTTATGGCGCGCGTTACGGATTCATGGAGGATGGCCGTTGGGTGGGCATTTGCGCTGACGAAGCCAGCCGCTGGGAATGCCAGGTGCGTTCCAACCTGGGGTTGATGATTCACTTCAAGGTGCTGGGCTGGGCGGCGCTGGTCACGGCGGTGCTGGCGTTTTTCGTGCCGGGCAGGGCC
>NZ_JACAOM010000110.1:0-12333 GCF_013386245.1 Pseudomonas sp. 21615526
GCGTAAAGCCGCCACCCTCCTCGTTTGACCGCGAACGGTGGTGGCTCCACTTATCGACGGAGCTTCACCATGATTAAAGACAGCCCCAATCCCCCACCGCACACCGACCGGCTTCAAGAAGCCGCTTACCGCGCCATTCACCACTATCTGAAACCTGACGCCCAACCCCAACCGCCTGAACCCACCGAGCTACCGTTCGATGGATTATTTACCGTGCGTACGGACCTGGACACGGAAACCTTGCTGACCAATGCCTCGCAAGACCTGGCGTCGATCAATGTCATCGCCGCTCACCTGGCCTTCGAAGTCGATGGTACCCAGCGCAACGTGGCGCTGGGCATTTGCCGGATGCTGGAAGGTGTGCAGATGCTGGTCGACAAAGCGCTGGATCGATGCGCGCAAACCAGCCCGCGCTGAGCTCGTTCCCACGCTCCGCGTGGGAATGCAGACCGTGACGCTCCGCGTCACAAAGGCAGACGCAGAGCGTCCAGGGCAGCGCTCCCACGCAGAGCGTGGGAGCGATCAAGTCTCTTCAAAAAACCGACCATCCGATCCGCTCGCTCAACAACTCCAACGCCTTCATCCCCGCCAGGGAATTGCCCGCCGCATTCAACTCCGGCGACCACACGCACACCGTAAACTGCCCCGGCACCACCGCGAGAATCCCGCCGCCTACCCCGCTCTTGCCCGGCAAGCCAACGCGATACGCAAAATTCCCCGCCTCGTCATACAGCCCGCTGGTGGCCATGATCGAGTTCACTTGCTTGGTCTGGCGCGCCGTCAGAATCTGCTCGCCGCTGTGGGTGCACACCCCCTCATTCGCCAGGAAGCAAAATGCCTTGGCCAGGTCCAGGCAGCTCATCTGCAACGCGCAGTAGTTGAAGTAGCTGTGCAGCACTGCATCCACGTCATTGTGGAAGTTGCCGAAGGACTTCATCAGGTACGCCATCGCCGCATTGCGCGCACCGTGCTGGGCTTCGGATTCAGCCACGACACTGTTGACCAGAATCTGCGGATTGCCCGACAGCCGCCGCACAAAATCACGCATGGACAAAATAGGCACGGCAAAGCGCGATTGGTTGATGTCGCAGATCACCAGCGCACCGGCGTTGATAAACGGGTTGCGTGGCCGCCCACGCTCGAACTCCAGCTGCACCATGGAGTTGAACGGCTGCCCCGAAGGTTCGTGGCCCAGGCGTTCCCAGATGCTCTCGCCGCCATGGTCGATGGCCTGCACCAGGCTGAATACCTTGGAGATGCTCTGTACGGAGAACAAGGTGTGGGCATCGCCCGCGCAGTAGGACGAGCCGTCATTGCCATACACGGCAATGCCCAGTTGCTGGGCCGGCACGTCGGCGAGCGCGGGGATGTAGTCGGCGACCTTGCCGAGGCCGATCAGTGGGCGGACTTCGTCGAGGATCGACTCCAGGAGGGCCTGCATGTTGTGTTCTGGCATGGTTTGGAAAATAGTGATTGGCGGGCGCGGAGGATACCTGAAACCCAGGGGGTAGAAACGCGCAGGCGCGCACAACGAGGTCTTCGTTTATTCAGACTTTAACTGTTGGTCGATCCATGAAGAGTCGGGCATTCGGTCGCAGCGTTTCTTATGGTCTCTACTGGCAGTGGCGTCAACGTGTCCACACCACATATTCGTGTGCACGATGCGCCGTAATGCCTCGGCATTGCTCAAGCGACAGCGGATGGTTACTCGCGATCAGCGTCACCTTTGGCCGGTTAGCCGGGTCAGTCAGGTTCAGCATGGCGGGGAGCCCACATGTTGCAGGCAGACCCGGGATGTCATTGGCAATCGTCACCGAAAACGGTGGTTCGCTTGATTGCTGCGGGTCATCCCAGAGTTCGTAAACCCGCTCAAAATCCAACTGCTCGATCCTGACCCAAATACCGATGTGAAAAACCTCCTCGCGACCCAGCACCGGCAATGGCAGCAACGCACGAATGAAAAATTGCTTACCGCCGATGATGGCCAGGTCATTGTTCTCCTGGACCCCACTCTCTCTGTCGTCTTGCGATAGCGCCATAACGGCATCAGGACGTCGAAACGCCAGCTCCATCTCGTCAATCCGGTGTTCTTCTTCGCACTGGTTGCACAGCAATTAGCGTCTCCTTCAAACATTCTGGCCGCACAGTCGACTCGCTGCGCCGGGCCATTCTAGCGCGATACCAACGCTGCGCAACGCCGCTTTGCGGGCGCCATGCATCAATCAGCCGGCTCTGCTGCCACCCGCTCCCGCCCGTTGAACGCCAGCGAAAAACAAAAAAAGATCACCAGCGCAAACCCCGCCGGAAACAACCAGATGCTGCGCCAGTCATGGCTGCCACCCGCCGCCACATAGTGGTCGGTCACCTGCCCTGCCACCCAGAACCCAATCAACATGCCCACACCGTACGTAGCCAGGGTAATCAGCCCCTGCGCCGAACTCCTGAAGCGCTCTGGGGCCTTGGCGTCGGTGTAGATCTGCCCCGAAACAAAGAAGAAGTCATAGCAGATGCCATGCAGCGCAATCCCGGTAAACAGCATGAAGGCCAGCTCGCCATTATTGCCGTAGGCGAACAGCGCATAGCGCAGCGCCCACGCCAGCATGCCCACCAACAGGGCGACCTTGATGCCAAAACGCTGGATGAACAGCGGCAATAGCAGCATGAACAGCACCTCGGACACTTGCCCAATGGCCATTTTTGCCGTGGGGTTGGTCACGCCGATTTCCGCGAGAAACGGGTTGGCGTTCTGGTAGTAGAACGCCAGGGGAATGCAGATCAGGATCGAGGCGATGAAGAACACCAGGTAGCTGCGATCCATGAGCAACCCCAGCGCATCCAGCCCCAGCAGTTGCTTGATATCACCCTTGCCCGCCTCGGCTTTCAAGGGCGCGGTACGCGGCAAGGTGAAGCTGTAGAAACCCAGCATCACTGACGCGATGGCAGACATCAGGAAGGTGTTGCGCAACGCGCCCGTGGTGATCGACTGCTGCGAATCCCAGGCGAACACAAAGCTGATCACCAGCCCCGCAACAATCCAGCCCAGGGTGCCCCACACACGGATGCGCGAAAACTCCTGGGCCGGGTCGCTCATTTGCCGGAAGGCCACCGAGTTCACCAGTGCCAGGGTCGGCATGTAGATGACCATGTATGCCAGCACGTAGGGATAAAAGCCGACGAAGTCCGGCGCGCGGTACAGCTGGTACAGCAGCACCGCGCCGATCAGGTGCAGCACCGCCAGGATGCGCTCGGCGTTGAAGTAGCGGTCGGCGATCAGGCCGATGATAAACGGGGCGATGATCGCCCCCCACGACTGGGTGGAAAACGCCATGCCGATCTGCCCGCCGCTGGCCCCCAGGTTGCTGGCGAGGAAGGTGCCGAGGGTGACGAACCAGCCGCCCCAGATGAAGAATTGCAGGAACATCATGACGCTCAGTCGCGCTTTCATTGTGGTCACCGTTTTATTGTTATTTTGGGGCAGAAGCGCTGTTCAGGCGTCGGGCAGGCCCAGCAGCCGTCGGTTGGATTGCTCGTCGGATGTCACGCCGGCGAAGTCATCGAATGCCTTGCTGGTCTTGCGGATCATGTGCTGGCGGATGAACTCCGCCCCTTCTGCCGCGCCTTGTTGCGCGTCCTTCAGGCAGCACTCCCACTCCAGCACGGCCCAACCGTTGAAGTCGTATTGGGTGAGCTTGCTGAAGATCGATTTGAAGTCGATCTGACCATCGCCCAATGAGCGAAAACGGCCAGGGCGGTCGACCCATCCTTGGTAGCCGCCATACACGCCGGAGCGCGCGTCGGGGCGAAACTCGGCGTCCTTGACGTGGAACATGCGGATGCGCGCGTGGTAGCGGTCGATGAAGCCCAGGTAATCCATTTGCTGCAGCAGCAGGTGGCTGGGGTCGTAGAGAATGTTGGCCCGGGGATGGTGGTCGACGGCTTCGAGGAAGCGCTCGAAAGAGGCGCCGTCGTGAAGGTCTTCGCCGGGGTGGATTTCGTAGCACAGGTCGACGCCGGCCGCCTCGAAGCAATCGAGAATCGGCAGCCAGCGCTTGGCCAACTCGGCAAAGCCTTGCTCCACCAGGCCGCTGGGGCGTTGTGGCCAGGGGTAGATGTACGGCCAGAGCAGCGCGCCGGAGAAGGTCGCGTGGGCCGTCAAGCCAAGGCGCTGGCTGGCGCGGGCGGCGAGTTTCAATTGGTCGATGGCCCACTCGGTCCGTGCCTGGGGCTGGCCGCGCAGATGGGCCGGGGCGAAGTCGTCGAACAGCGTGTCGAATGCCGGGTGCACGGCCACAAGTTGGCCCTGCAGGTGGGTCGATAGCTCGCTGATTTCGACGCCGGCATGGGCGCAGGTCGCCTTGAGTTCATCGCAGTAGGCCTGGCTTTCTGCAGCGCGGGCCAGGTCAATGTAGCGGGTGCCGAGTGTGGGCAACTGGATCGCCTTGTAGCCCTGGGACGCCGCCCATTGGGCGATGTTGGCCAGGGTGTCGAAAGGCGCTTCGTCCGAGATGAACTGGGCGAGAAAAATGCCTGGGCCGCGCATGTCTGTAGTCTCCTTCATGGGTGGTTCGCCAGGGTGGTCCACTTCGCGTCGCCGCGATGGTTGGCGATCACCGCTTCGATAAAGGCCATGCCGCGCACGCCGACTTCGATGCCGGGTACGCCAACGGCCTCGGTGCCCTGGCGAATGGCCTTGGCGAAGTCGCGGTAGAGGTTGGCCATGGCTTCCAGGTAACCCTCGGGATGCCCGGCGGGCAGGCGCATGCGCTGCAATGCCGCGTCGCACAGCCAGGGCTGGCCGACGCCGGAACGCAGGACGCGCAGCGGTTGGTCGAGGGAACGATGGATCAGACTGGCGGGTTCTTCCTGGCGCCATTCCAGGCCGCCCTTGTCGCCATAGAGGCGGATCTTCAGCGGGTTCTCTTCACCGGCACACACTTGGCTGGCGATCAGCACGCCGCTGGCGCCGGAGGCCATCTTGAACAGCATGGCGGCATCGTCATCCAGTTGCCGGCCGGGTACATGGATGCCCAGGTTCGCGCAAAGCTGTTCGATCGGTTGGTCGGCGATGAACTCGGCCAGGGAAAAGGCGTGGGTGCCGATGTCGCCGATGCAGCCGCCCAGTCCCGACAGCTCGGGCCGGCTGCGCCAGTCCGCCTGTTTGTTGCCCTGCCCGGCCACGTCCTGGCTGAGCCAGCCTTGTGGGTACTCGACGATCACTTTGCGCAACGCGCCGATCACGCCATTGCGCACCATGTCGCGGGCCTGCCACACCATCGGGTAACCCAGGTAGGTGTGTGCCAGCCCATAAAGCCCGGAACTGTTTTTGACAACGTCTGCCAGCGCCTGCACTTCAGCAAGATTGAGCGCGGCCGGCTTCTCGCTGAACACGTGGAAGCCCGCCTGCAGCGCCTGGGTCGCAATCGGTGCATGCAGGTGATTGGGGGTGACGATCACCAGCAGCTGCATGCGCTGCTCGGCCGGGAGTGCCTGTTCGGCGGCGAGCATCTGCTGCCATTCGCTGTAACAGCGGGACGCGGGCAGGCCCAGCGCATTGCCGGTGCTCCGGTTGTTCTCGGGCTCACGGCTGAAGGCACCGCACACCAGTTCATAACACCCATCCAGCCCCGCCGCCTGGCGGTGAGCCTGGCCGATGAAGGCGCCTTCGCCGCCGCCAACAAAGCCCATTCTTATTTTTTGCACAGCAACCGTCATCGCAAGTCTTCTCTTTATGGGCAATTACCGATCATGATGTAACCGGTTACATCGTGCCGGAAATTTAGGCCTGGTTGCTCGCGGTGTCAAACCCCGACTGCGGTAAACTTGCAGGCTGCTGTTCTGATAACGAGGTGGTCTTGTCCAATATTCGTGAAGTCGCCCGCCTGGCCGGGGTCTCGGTGGCCACCGTGTCCAGGACCCTGGCCAGCCCTGAACGCGTGTTGCCCGAGACCCGCGACAAGGTCAACGCCGCCGTGGAACAGACCGGCTACCGGCCGAACCGCATGGCGGTGCAATTCCGTTCGCGGCGCACCGGCAACCTGGTGATCCTGGTGCCGGCGATTGCCAACACGTTTTTCGCCCGGGTCATCAGCGGTGCACAGCAAGCGGCGCAGGCATCGGGTTATCGGTTGCTGTTGTGCGACACCCGGGGCCAGGCAGAAATCGAAAAACAGTTCGCCGAACTGGTCCACGCCCATCAGGCCGATGGTGTGATTCAGTTGCGGGCCTCGGACCCGTTCAGCGACTGCAGCGACTCACCGCCACTGGTGAACGCCTGCGAGGTGATCCAGGACGGTCGCCACCCCACCATCAGCCTCGACAACCGTGGCGCCGCCCGGGCCATGACCCAGCACTTGATCGACCTCGGCCACCGCCGCATCGGCTTGATCAAAGGCCCGAAAAGCAGCCCACTGACCCGTGACCGCGTGGCCGGTTATGAAGATGCCTTGCTCGCGGCGGGCATCCCCCGTGACCCGGCGCTTATCTGCCACGGCGACTTCACCCTGCACGCCGGTTTCGAGGGCGCAGGCAACATGCTCGCCCTGCCCGAGCGGCCCACTGCGCTGTTCTGCGAGAACGACGAAATGGCCATTGGCGCCTTGAAGCGCATCAAGCAACAGGGCCTGCGCGTGCCCCAGGATATTTCCCTGGTGGGCTTTGATGACATCCCCTTCGCGGCCTACTGCGACCCGCCCCTGACCACCATTGCACAGCCTGCCGAAATCTTTGGCCGCAAGGCGGTCGAGATGCTCATCGCACTGATCGAGAAAACGCCGCTGCCGGAGCGTCAGGTAGTGGTGCCATTCGAACTCACAGTACGCGGCAGCACGGCAGCGCCCCACACTCAATAGTGCGCCACATCCGACACCTGGGTATCCAGCACGTCCCGCGCCAATGCCCAGGCCTGATCCGTGGATTCCACCACCAGCAACGGGTAGCCCCACGCCTTGCCGAACATCACGGCAAACGGCTTGAGCGCCAGGCGCTTGGCTGCGCTGGGCTCCACCTGGATCATGCCTTTGACGAAAGTACGCAGGGCCACCTTGTGCTTCTTCATCCAGATCGAGGCCTGTTTGCGTTCCTCGTGTGAATGCTCGTGAGTGCTTTCATCCACGGCTTTCTCGTGCAGCAGGACGAAGGGTTCCTCGCGCTGCAACAAGGCCTCGAATGCGCCAAAGGTATCTTGCGGGGGGGTGTCGCTGGGGGCGTCAAACACGATTTTCACCACGGGGAATGTTGAACTGTCGAGTTGCATGGGAAGCTCCTTTAACGAGAATGTTTCTCATGATAGCCATGCCATCACTGGACGCCATTGCACAGAATGGCCAGAATGTTTCGCATTCCAGCCAAGACGCCGCGCCGCCATGTACAACCACCGCCTCGAAACCCGTGACCCCTTGCGCCCGGCCCTCGCCGATGCAATTCCCCGTGCGGTGGTTGCAGTGAGCGCTTCAAGCACCTCTGCGAGTTGGGAGCACGCACCGCACCAGCACCGCAAGGGCCAGTTGATGTACACATTGCGCGGGGTGATTCATTGCGTCATCGAAGAAGGTATCTGGATCGTGCCCCCCCAGTGCGCGTTGTGGATTCCGGGCGGCCTTTCCCATGCCGCGCGCGGGTCGGGGGCAGCGGATATCTACTGTCTGTTGGTCGACCCCGACGCCGCCGGCGCCCTGCCCCGGCAATGCTGCACCCTGGCGGTATCGCCGTTGTTACACGAATTGATCAGCAAGGCCGTCAGCTTCCCGCCGCTGTACGACACCGAGGGCGCCCAGGGCCGGTTGGTGGCCACGCTGCTGGACGAACTGGCACTGGCACCGGTGGAGGCCCTGCACCTGCCCATGCCCCGGGACACTCGGCTGCGGCGCCTGGCCGACAGTTTGCTGGCCAACCCCAGCGACAAGGCCACCCTGGGCGAATGGGCCGTACGCATCGGCATGAGCGAACGCAGCATGACGCGCTTGTTGCTGGAGGAGATCGGCCTGAGTTTCGGCCGCTGGCGCAGGCAACTGCATGTGATCCTGTCACTGCAGCGCCTGGCGAAAGGCGAAAGTGTGCAGACGGTGGCACTGGACCTCGGCTATGAAAACGCCAGCGGCTTTATCACCATGTTCCGCAAGGCCATCGGCCAACCGCCGGCGCGCTACCTGGCCGACCGCGCGAGCATCCCCCAGCACACGACGCCCGCTATCGCCTTGCTGGATTATTATAAATAGTCACGTATAAGCATTTTTAGAGCTAAGGGACTAGAAGGCTTAAATCATTCCAGCCAAAAAAAATCAACCCGCCTAAAATACTTATCGCACACTAAAAAATTTGCACTAGCATATGAGTACTCCGGTCCACAAACCCGCTCTCAACACCCGCCTGAAATCCGCCTTACCCCCCGCAAATAAAGTGCCGAATGTTAAAATTTGTCACGTTTTGGCGTATTCAATTCGATTAACATCTAAACGCCTGCAGCGATTGAATTGACGGCCTCGCATGCCGGAAAAGGGAGCAACGTGATGCATTTTTCCAACGTCCTCGCTATTGCACGGACCCCATCGAAATCCGAGGACTTCAGCGAGCTTATAGTTCGTACTGTACCGAAAAATCTAAAAGTCGATACACGCTCCTACGGCCAACTAATCGGTCCCTATGCAAGCCATGGACATTACCGTGCCATCATCATAGAGATCGACACCCCCTCTGCCAGCACCCAAACGCTGGACATCATTAAAAAAACCAGATCGGAAAATCCTGGCAGCACCATTTTCCTGGTTGTCACCTTCGCCACTACACTAAGCAAAACCAAATATTATCTCGCAGGCGCTGATTACTGCATAAAGGTCGTCGAGAGCTCGCCCGAGAAAAAACTTGCCCTGTTTGCCGCGTTCCTCAGCGAGACATACTGGCTAAGTAATACTGATTTGCTACTCGATCAGGACCGCATGTGCATCTACGGGGGTGGCAAAAAGCTCGAAGTGTCCTTTGTCGAAATGAAAGTACTGGAAGCGCTCATTCATAATCGATTGCTCAGCCATGATGAAATCGCCGTGGTAATGGGGCTGAATCCCCGATTTTATGATTCAAGAGCCCTCGAAAAATCGATTAGCCGGTTACGTGGCAAAATAAAATCACATTACGGAAGCAATATAATTCAGAGCATTCGCGGTTACGGCTACAAACTAAGCAGAGGGCTGGCTTCGGTTAATCATATCCACCCCGTCAGGGAGCGGTCGAACCGTGAATAGCGGAACCTTATTACGTGAGGCGTCAGCCTGCTTCACCTTTTCGCGGCAAGCGATACTTGAACGAAGTTGCACGCTGTGGGGCAGTGAGATCCGCGTCCACGCCGAGCCTGCGCTCGACAGCCCGCGTGATGACGCCTGCCCGTTTTATTCCGAACAACTTAAAGACGCCTACAGCGAAGCCCTGCAACATGCCAGGCCGAGTTCATTTGCCCGCACAAGTAAACGTTTGCGCGCGGATAAAAGCCCGGGCCTCCGCAAGTTTTTCCGAGTTGAGCAATCGCTGTTGATGAATGAGGACCTGCTCAAGGAAATTATCGATACTTCACACACGCTGGAAAAAAACAGACAACAACTCATTGTCAGCGTTGAAAACACACTGGACACCCTTCCGGGCCCGCTGGAACGCCGGAGCATGATCCGTCAACTGTATAGCCTGAAAGACCGGAGCAACCTGAAGCTTGCCTATAACAATTACACATTAAATACAAAAGACACCGACCTGCTGATCGACTTGAGTCTTTATGACTATATAAAAATGCCTTTTCCAGACTCGGCCCTCAGGCTCAGTCTGAACACCCGCTCGGGCCTGTTCGACCGGCTTTACGACCAGATGCTGGGGCTGATGAGCACCACCCGGGTCTCCTTCATCGCCGACAACGTCGAGCACGCCGACAGCGCACTTCTCGCCAGACGCTTGCCTTTTGACTATTTTCAGGGCCCCTACTTCTCCCCTGCTGATAGTTTATGAACCCCCGTACTTTCCTGGAATCGGTGAATGCCATGAGTTCTCTCAAGAAACACACATTTACATCGACGTACCCGTCAATCGCACTGCACGATTTCACGCCAAATGTGGCATTTTTACATTACGACGTCGACAGCGGGCCGCTGATCGAAACCGTGGAAAAAACATCGGACGCTTCGACCAGTTCCTACGCCGTTACCAAAGAGCAGAATTTCAATCTGTGGCTCAGTAACTATGTCGCCGCCAAAAGACTTTACGAAGCCAGTAATCGACTGACCCGACAACTTTACGACGCGTCAAAAAAACCTAACATCACGGCTCTAAAATCAGACGTCACACACCCGGACCTGAATAACACCACCACGGAAACAGTTAACTCATCCTCTGCATTACGCGGCCCCGATGTCTGGCTACTTACCCAGCAAGATCGTGCGCTGGTGAAAGGTGGGCTACGCATTTCCTTGACCACTATTGAGTCGGCATTGATCAAGAAAATGTTGAACCATGAAGAACGTGTGGTCAGCAAGGAAGAACTTATCCGCAACATCGGACGTGAGCCCGACCTCTATCGCGGGCTTGAAATGTGCCTTAGCCGATTGCAGGACAAGTTCAAGCGCGTGAATGATGGCGAACGCCTGTTCCGCGCGGTGCGTAACCGTGGCTACTGCCTGACACAAAAAATAAAAAGCCCGCTGAGCAGTCGCGCAAACGTCACAGAACAATAATTATTTCATAAAAATTACAATTCACCCTGCCTATTAGAACGCCTTTCTATCTGCCATTTTATAACAACATGACCGCGTTATAAGTCGTCAGCCATTGCTCCCTGCCATTTATTACTATCAATACGCACGCCTACGCGTGCGCCTGCCATTTGATAGTCATTAAAACCACGCCTCGCTTTAACCTGCCAGCACGTGAGTGGATACCACAGGGAGCAGAAGTATGCTTAACAACAGAAGAATGCATCGTAACCTTACACCCAAAGGCCTGACCTTTTGGGGACAGTGGGCAATTGCCCTGAGTGTGGTCGTTGTACTTTTGTTTTCACTGGTACTTTTCAAGACCGGGCAATTGGAATCCCACTACCGGATATTGGCAGCCATTACAATACTGGCCTCTATACCGGCCTACATGTTATGTGACGTCTATAGCAAAAAAGATGACTTTTTTGTTGGGCTGGGACGATTATTCACCGGCTGGTTATTGACCCTGGGCATATTGTTCGCGGTCGGCATAGCCTGTAATGCCAGTTCGCTGTTTCCCATCGAGATCCTGCTACTCTGGGCTGCTGTCAGCTATCCAATACTAGCCCTTTGCTACATTCCCATTCACAGTCTATCCAGGTACTACCACCGGCAACTACATGAGCGCCAGAAATCGCTGATTATTGGTACGGGAAAACTTGCAACCGACTTGGCCAATACTCTCGCCAGGCAAAAACGCTCCCCTCTGGTCGGTCTCGTAGGTCCCCGCACCACCTCCCCCCAGGCCGGCACCCAGCCTCAGATCCTCGGTGACTTGCCCGATCTTCCCGCGCTGATCCGCCAGCACGGTATCCGCCGCCTGTACATCACTCACTCTCTCCAGGAAGCGACCCACATCGAGGCGCTGTACCTCAACCTGCTGGAGATCAGCGTGGACGTGATCTGGGTGCCCGACCTCAACAACATGCTGCTGCTCAACCACAGCGTGGCCGAGGTGGATGGATTGCCCGCGATCTTCCTCAATGAAAGCCCGCTGACCAGCCGGCCGACCGCAGCACTGAGCAAGTCGCTGCTGGACAAGAGCCTGGCCCTGTTGGCGATCATCCTGCTCAGCCCGTTGCTGCTGCTGTTCGCCCTGCTGATCAAACTTACCTCTCCCGGCCCGGTAATTTTCAAGCAGGATCGTCACGGCTGGAACGGCGAGGTGATCAAGGTCTGGAAGTTCCGCTCGATGCGCGTGCATGACGACCACGAAGTGCGCCAGGCGAGCCGCAACGACTCACGCATTACCCCCGTAGGGCGCTTTATCCGCCGCACCTCCATCGACGAGCTGCCCCAGCTGTTCAACGTGCTGCAAGGGCATATGGCACTGGTCGGCCCACGCCCGCATGCCGTCGCCCACAATGACTACTACTCGGGCAAGATTCGCGCGTACATGGCGCGGCATCGCATCAAGCCCGGCATCACCGGCCTGGCGCAGGTCAATGGCTGCCGGGGTGAAACCGAGACCCTGGAGAAGATGCAGCAACGCGTCGATATCGACCTGCGCTATATCAACAACTGGTCGCTGTGGCTGGACATCAAGATCCTGTTCAAGACGCCGTTTACCCTGCTGTCCAAAGACATCTACTGACCCCGCCCTTCCCCG
>NZ_JACAOM010000111.1:0-3406 GCF_013386245.1 Pseudomonas sp. 21615526
ACATCGACACCTTCTACCAATACGTGATTCGCGGCTCGATCCTGTTGCTGGCGGTGATTATCGACCGCATGAAACAGCGATAAAAAGGGCGCCACACGACCAATGTGGGAGCGGGCTTGCTCGCGAAAACGGTGTGTCAGTCAGCGTATGCATTAACTGGAAAACCGCATTCGCGAGCAAGCCCGCTCCCACATTTTGATCTCCTCTGTTTTGCTGGTCCGCATTTGCCATAATGCTCGCCGTTTTCGTACTTCCCAATAGGCCCGATATGCAGGAAAACGCCCAAACTCCCGTCAAAGAAGCCGCGCCCACCGGCACTCAAACCCTGCTTCGTGGCCTGGGCGTGGTGCAGGCAGTGGCGGCCGGTGCGCGGGATCTGAAGGAAATCGCCAAGCGCATCGGTACCACCCGCAGCACCACTCACCGCCTGGCCAGTTGCCTGGTGGAAGAACGCTACCTGCGCGTAGTGCCGCAAGTCGGTTATCTGCTGGGCCCCAAATTGATCGAGCTGGGTTTCCAGGCCCGTGAAGAACTGCCTTTGGTCAGCCTGGCAGTGCCGTATCTGGACGAGTTGTCGGCGTTGACCGGCGATACCATCCACCTGGCTATTCGCGAATACGACGACGTGCTGTACCTGCACAAGAACCCTGGCCGCAACGGCCCGGAAATGCGCTCGCGCGTCGGCCATCGCATGCCGCTGGCGCGCACCGGGATCGGCAAGGCGTTGTTGCTGGATGACAGCGTGGAAGAGTGGCAGCGCCTGTATCAGGTCAGCCTGCCGACGGGCGGGAAGAATCTGCAGTGGCCGCAGCACCCCGAGCAATCCTGGGCGCAGTTTGAACAGCGCATGCAGGAATACGTGGCGGGCGGTTATGCGTTCGACCTGGAAGACAACGAACCGTCGATCCGTTGTGTCGCGGCACCGGTGCGCGATGCCAGCCGGCGAATCGTCGCCGGCATCAGCATCGCCAGTACCGTGCCCTACATGCCGCTGGAGAAAATGGCCGAGCTGATCCCTGTGATCAAACAGGTCGCAGCACGGCTGTCAGCGGAGTTGGGCGCGAAGGCCTGATCAGGCCGTGATCGTTCCCACGCTCCGNNCAGAGCGTGGGAACGATCTTGGTCAGGCCTTCAGGGTCGCCATGTCGATCACGAAGCGGTACTTCACATCACCGGCAATCATGCGGGTGTAGGCTTCGTTGATCTGGCGGATGTCGAGCATCTCGATGTCGCAGGTGATGCCGTGCTCGGCGCAGAAATCCAGGACTTCCTGGGTTTCGGCAATCCCACCGATCAACGAACCGGCCAGCACTTTGCGGCCCAGCACCAGCTTGGCAGCGTTGACGGGCGGGTCGACCGGCTCGATCAAACCTACCAGGATGTGCACGCCGTCAAAGCGCAGTACGTCGAGGTAGGGATTCAAGTCGTGCTGCACCGGAATGGTGTCCAGCAGGAAGTCGAAATGCCCGGCAGCGGCTTTCATCTGGGCTTCGTCGGTGGACACGATCACGTGGTCGGCGCCCTGGCGACGGCCTTCTTCAGCCTTGCTCGCGGAGCGGGTGAACAGCGTCACTTCCGCGCCCATGGCCTTGGCGAACTTGATGCCCATATGGCCCAAACCGCCCATGCCCAGAACGCCAACCTTGTCGCCAGCCTTCACGCCGTAGTGCTTGAGCGGCGAGTAAGTGGTGATGCCGGCGCAGAGGATCGGCGCGGCGCTGGCCAGGTCGAGCTTGGCCGGGATCTTCACCACGAAGTGCTCGCTGACCACGATGCTGTCGGAGTAGCCGCCCATGGTGTTGCTGCCGTCGACCCGGTCCGGGGTGGCGTAGGTCATGGTCGGGCCTTCGAGGCAGTATTGCTCGAGGTCCGCGTGGCAGGCGTCGCAGTGACGGCAGGAGTCGACCATGCAGCCAACACCCACCAGGTCGCCGATTTTGTGCGCGGTGACGCTGGCGCCGACGGCGGTGACTTTACCGACGATCTCGTGGCCCGGCATCAGCGGGTACACGGCGATGCCCCATTCGTTGCGTGCCTGGTGGATGTCGGAGTGGCAGACGCCGCAGTAGAGAATTTCGATCGCCACGTCATCGGCGCGCGGGCTACGGCGTTCGAAGGACATGGGGGCGAGGGGAGTGGTGGCCGATTGAGCGGCATAACCGATGGCGGTGTACATGGAGAAACCTCGCAGGTGCAGTAACAGGTGAGGTGGCGCATTCTCCGCGCCGTGCCTGGGTGCGGCCATGGCGATTGCTCCGAGTCTCATGCCTATTCGTCCGGGAGTGCACCTGGATTGGATCGTTGTGGCGCCAGACCTGCGATGATGGTCTCATCCCCTTTTTCGCGAAGTTTTTGCCATGTTGTTGACCCGTCATGTCGATGCCAATGCCGCGTTGGTTGCCTTGATCGAACCCCTGACCCCCCGTGATGGGTTCTCGCCCACGAACCTGCCGGGCGTGCAGGTATTGCGTGCCAGTTGCGACGTGGCGCGGGGCCCGCAGATTTATGAACCGAGCCTGATGATCGTCGCCCAGGGCAGCAAGGTCGCGTACCTGGGCCCGCGTACCCTGGAGTACGGCGCGGGTCATTACCTGATCCAGGCGATGCCGGTGCCGTTCGAATGCGAGACCTTTGCCATGCCCAATGCGCCGCTGTTGGGGGTGACGGTGGGCATTGATCGGGTGGTGCTGGGTGAGTTGGTAATGGCGATGGGGATTCAGTCCGGGCCACCGCCGGCGGCGCAAACGTTGGAGTCGATGAGTTCGGTGGTGCTGGACGACGCCATGCGCGGCTGTGTCGAACGCCTGTTGCAGTGCCTGCACGATCCGCTGGAGAGCCGGATCATGGGGCCGGCGCGGGTGCGGGAATTATTGTTCACCGCATTGCGCGGGCCACAGGCGGATGTGTTGCGCGCGCTGGTGGAGCAGCAGGGGCAGTTTTCGCGGGTGGCGACTTCGTTGAATCACCTGCATGCCCATTACGCCGAGCCGCTGAATATCGAGACGTTGGCGGGTTATGCGCACATGAGCGCATCGACCTTCCACGAACACTTCAAGCGCTGCACGCTGTTGTCGCCGGTGCAGTACCTCAAGCGTCTGCGGTTGCTCAAGGCACAGCAGTTGCTGTTGGTGGAGGGCATGGGCGTGGCGCAGGCGGCCCACAGTGTGGGGTATCAGAGCACGTCGCAGTTCAGCCGGGAGTACAAGCGCTACTTCGAACGTAGCCCCGGGGATGAGCGGGCGGCATAACTCTCCCGGGCACAATTCGGTCAAAAATGTGGGAGCGGGCTTGCTCGCGAAAGCGGTGGTTCAGCCAAAACATCTGTGACTGATACACCGCTTTCGCGAGCAAGCCCGCTCCCACATTTGACCGAGTCGATGGGTCTTTTTCCGGGCTACAAAAAAGG
>NZ_JACAOM010000112.1:0-868 GCF_013386245.1 Pseudomonas sp. 21615526
TCCTTGATCTCCAACCCCGCCACACCCACATCCAACGCCAACCCCACATACGTCCCCTTGCCCAAAAACCTCGACGTCTCGGCAATGCTGCGAATCCGCTGCGTGTAGCCCACGATTTCACTCTTGTGCAGATAACTCTTGGTGGAAATACCCAGTACTTTTTTCAGTGACTTATTGGTTTTCAGGCTCGTGCCAAATCGCGCCGCACCTTGAAGTTGAGTATCCAAGCGCCGGAACAACATCTGCCGCTTCTGGATAAACGCTTTCTTATTCAAGGCTCCATCCTTGAGTTGTTGATGCAAACGCTCAATTTCTTCCAGAGTGCGCTGAACCTCGTCCAGGTGTCGCCCCCAGGCCGCCGTCGAACTGCCGACTCCCACCGAGCTATAAGCCAATAAACTCTGGAATAGATCATAGTTATTGATCACCGCCGCCCCAGCCGAGGCATCCAACTCCAGATTGCGCTGAATCTCCTGGGCATGGCGCATCAACCATGCATCATCAGTAGTGCAAGCCACAGCGTAGGCATCGGGAACGATCACCATCTGCCCCGGCGTCACCAGGCTTGTCTGGCGCAAATGCGGGTTCAACGCGTCGAATTGATCGGAGAGTTGCCGACTGGACCCGGTCAGCAAGCGGGACTTCAAGCTGAGGTAGTCCGTGGTGCGGTCATTGATGTATCCCTGCGCCATCACTTACATCCCTGATGTAATAGATATGGCGCAGGAATATAGGCAGGCGAACACGGCCCGGACACAAGGTTGGAACAGCTGAAATTACATTTGGGAAATCACCTACCTGGCAGGTAATCAAGGCCTACAAAAAATCGTCGGACTCAATACCCCGTCATCTCCAGATACCCCACCCC
>NZ_JACAOM010000113.1:0-42004 GCF_013386245.1 Pseudomonas sp. 21615526
CCGCCACCCTGCGTGCAGAACCCCAACCCACCCCGCGTAAAATCAGCGTACTGCGCGAAGGCCGCGCGTCATCCTCCGTGCTGGAAAACGACGCCATTCTCGTCATCGGTAGCGGCCCCACCCAGCCCATGGCCCGCAAGATGTTCCCGGTGCATTACCCCGGCAGGCACTTGTGCGCCGGCAACCCCGCCACCCTCGGCTGGGCCGTCCCGGCGGCTATCGGCGCCAAGCTCGCCATGCCCGCCCGCCAGGTGGTCTGTGCCGTGGGCAGCCGGGATTTCCTGCAGTCGATGCAAGAGATGGCCGTGTGCGTGATGCACAGCATTCCGGTGGTATTCCTGGTCTTCAACAGCAACGGTGACGAAGCCCTGGGCGACGTACAGACGTCGCCCATCGAGCAGCACCGGGCCGGTGAATTCAACCTGCCGGATGGCAAACCCTATGCCCCGGACTTCGCCGGCATCGCCCGAAACTTCGGCCTTGAAGCCTGGCGCGTGGAACACGCGTCACAACTCAACGCGACCCTCGTCAAAGCCCTCAACAGCAAGGGCCCGTCGCTGGTTGAAATGATGACGGCACGCCAGCCCCTGCAGGTCCCTCAGTCCTGACCGCCCCAGACAATGGTGGCGTTGTCGCCGGTCATGTATTCACGTACGTCCAGCGGGATCGACTGGTCGCTGGGCAACAGCACCGTTGCATTGCGCAAGTGGTGCTTGCGGATCTTGCCCTTGTCCACCAGTCCCAGCGCCATGCGCGTGGAGAAAGGCTGGCGGAACGAGGACGACGCCACACCCGTCACCAACCCATAGAGAAAACGGATCGGCCGACGATGCTGCGGCGTCAGGATCGAGAACGTCATTTCGTTACGTTGCTTGCCTTCGAAATCCACCATGAACAGGCGATCGCCCAGCAGCAGGCAGAACCCGTGGTAGGTGAATGAATACCCGATCTTGCCGCTGCCATCGCGCAGCGGAAAGCGCTCGACGGTGACGTACTGCACCATCGAGTCGGCGCGGTACAGGCAGGTGACCGAACGCAGGATCCGGCCCTTGTAGATCGATGAATTGTGGTAGCGGTAATACACCCCCAGATAGTCTTCGAGCACGTCAGCCGACTGCTTGGCCAGCGGCAGGAAATGATTGAACTGCTCCGAAGCCCGCAAGCCGGTCGGCAGTTCGTTTTCATAGCCTTCATAGAACTTCTTGAACTCGGCGGGCGGGCGGAAGAGGTCTTCGGCTTCCATCATGAAATAGCGGCCGATCTTTTGCAGAATCTTCTGCGACGGCACGTGCTGGCCCACCAGGTACTTGTTGAACTGCTGGCGGTTCACATCAACTTTGCGGCACATGTCGGCCACCGACCGGCAGGACTCCACCAGCGTGCTCAGGTTCTTTTGCACATTGGCCTGCAAGTCGCTGCGCGCCTGCTGTCGCTCGGGGTGGGAGGTGGCGGCGGCTAATGACAGGGGCGATGAGTCCGGGCGGCTGGGCATTATTATCTCGATGTACTTGGCTGGGTTAAGGCGCCAGTTATTAAAGTTATAGCGCGGTTATCGAATAACCTTGGGCATAACCGTAATAACCGTTTAAGCGTTTGAAACTTCCGATCATTACCAAAGCATCTTTCATGCCGTTTGTTTAAGTTCAAACATGAAGTTTGAGCATAACTGAATGCGTCAGATTGTAAGCGCTTTTACTGAAGGTTCGGCGCCAGTGCGTTGTGGTTTTCACGGGTCAATCGTGACGGTGGCGGTCCGCCCAGTAACACATTCGATAGCGACGGGTAACACCCCGTGCTGCGCAGGAGTGCTTCAGTCCGCGTCAGGTATCGCCAAGGGTGCGAAATGGTGGAAACACCGGTCACCCCTGATACTCGGGCCAATGCTTTTTGCGGAGGATTGGGCGATGGCAAGGTTGACCGGCGACATTCCCGGAAAGAGGCGACTCAAGGTCGGCATGGTCGGCGGCGGGCAGGGCGCTTACTTCGCCAGTTACCACCGCGCCGCGATGCGCCTGTGTAATCGCTTCGATATCGTCGCCGGCGCATTCTCTGCCGACGCAGATAAATGCCGCGAGGCGGGCGCAGCGCTCACTATTGAACCCGAACGTATCTACTTGTCGTTCGAGGACATGGCGGCCGCCGAGTCTCGCCGCCCCGACCCGATCGAGGCGGTGGTTATCGTGACGCCCAACCACTTGCACTTCGAACCGTGCCGGTTGTTCCTGGAGGCGGGCATCCCGGTGATCTGCGACAAGCCCCTGGTCAACCACCCTGACGAAGCCCGTGAGTTGGCGAGCCTTGCCGAGCGCCATGGGACATTTTTTGCGCTGACCTACACCTACCAGGGCTACCCGATGGTCAGGGACGCCCGCAGTCGCATCCAGGCCGGCGAGCTGGGTGAGCTGCGCTTCCTGTACGTCGAATACCTGCTGGAGTGGCTAGCCCCCGGCGTGTCCGGCTTGAGCAATAGCCTGGCGTGGCGCGGTGACCCGCAAAAGGCCGGCCCCACCGGCGCGTTGGGAGACGTCGGCACCCACGCCTTCAACCTGTTGGAGTTTCTGTCCGGGCAGCGCTGCACCCAGCTCAACGCCAAGTTGACCAGCGTGGTGCCGGGTTGGGGCCTGGACGATACCTGCGTGGTGCAACTGGAATTCGACGGCGGCGTGGATGGATTGTTGTGGGCCAGTTTCGCCGCGCCCGGGCATCGCAACGGCTTGCGCTTCAAGGTCGTCGGCAGCCTGGCTTCGCTCGAATGGTGCCAGGAGTCACCGGAAACCCTGTTGTTCACGCCCACTGACGGTGCAGACCGCATCTATCGGCGAGGCCAGTCCGACAACAGGCCGCAGACGCTGACGTTCACCAGCTTGCCGGCGGGCAATACCGAAGGTTATCTGGAAGCGCTGGCCGTGCTGTACGCCGACTTCGCCGAGGCCCTGGACGCCGGGGCGCAATGGCGCACAGCGACCAGCGTCCCGTTGCCGGATATTCACGAAGGCGTGCGCGGGGTGTTGTTGTCCCAGGCCAGCCTCGAATCCCACCAGCAGCGGGCCTGGGTGCCTTTCCCGCGGTAATTGATTTCATGCGTGGCATCGCTGCGCATCCAACGACTCACCCAAACGCTGTTGAGGAAAAACAATGTCAAGCGAACTGCATCGCGCCGCGTATTCGGTACTGCTTCCCGCATTCGGGGATTTGCACCTGGACGACAATGTGCGCCGTTACCTGAGCCGTGGTGGTGTGTCCCTGTTGCTTGGGGAAACCCGGGATGAATACGTGGGCCGAGGCATGAGCCCGGCGCGCAAGGCGGGCGAGTCCAAAGCCGATTTCATCAGTATCGTCAAGGAAGCCACGGCGCTGGCGGGCTCTGCGGTGCTGATCGCGGTAGACCAGGAACTCGGCGGAATCGAACGCCTGCACCAACTGGTCCCGGCGGTCGCCACCCGGGCGCAGCTCCAGGACCTCGGCGCCGAGGACCTCGAGCAACGTTGCTTCGAGATGGCCGCCGCGGCCCGCGGGCTGGGCGTGAATCTGTTCCTGGCGCCCATCGTGGACGTGGTCACCGGCGTCAATCCATGGCTGCACAACCGGCACCTGGGCGCGGATCCAGTGGAAGTCAGCCGAGTGTCCTGCGCGTTTATCCGCGGGGTGCAGCGCGCGGGAGTGATCGCCACTGCCAAGCACTTCCCCGGGCACTACGTCACCGAGCACGATCCGGCGATTGCCGAAGCCACCGTGCCGGGGCCGCTGGAATTGCTGCATGACAATCTTGAAGTGTTCAAGCAGGTCATCGCCACCGGCGTAAAAGCCGTCATGCCTGGCCCGGCGGTGTTTCCTGCGATTGATGCGCAGCAGTCGGCGTCCACCTCGTCGAAGGTCATCGGCGTACTGCGTGACACCCTCGGCTTCGAAGGCCTGATCATTTCCGATGACCTAGACGCCGTGTCGATCCTGCGCGGCAACACCATCCCCGACACCGCCGTAGCCTCCCTGGTGGCCGGTGCGCACCTGTTGCTGGTGTCCAGCGAGTCAGGTCTGGACAGCATCGCCGAGGCGATTGTCGCCGCCGTCCACGAAGGCACCCTGGACCGCCAGGTTCTGTTGGACGCCGCTGCCAAGGTTCGTCAACTGGCAATCGCCACCCAGGAAACCAGCCATGAGCGCGAATGACCGCAAGGCCTACGGCGTACTGTTCCCGGTATTGCTGGACGTGCAGATGACGGATGACGTGCGTCGGTTCCTCGGCAATGGCGGGCGCAGCCTGTTGTTTGGCGAGACGGGAGAGGAATACGTCAGCGGAAAAATGAGCGCCAGCCGCCTGCAAACCGAAACCCTGGACATCTGGCAGCGTTTTACCGGCACGGCCACCGAACTGGGTGGGCCGCTGCTGCTGGCAGCCGATGCCGACATCTCCGCCGTGCACCGCTTGCAAGGGGTGACCCCGGCGCTGCCGGAGCCCGATGTGGCCCGGGCGATGGATTGTGCGGCGCTGGAGCAGGCGTGCTTCAAGGTCGCCACCGCCGCGCGGGCGACCGGGGTCAACCTGCTGCTGTCGCCGACGGCGGATGTGGTCGGCGGCCGTAATGTGTGGCTGGCGGGGCGCACGCTGTCGGGCGATGTCCACCAGACGGCGGCGATGGTCGGGGCGTATGTGCGCGGCGTGCGGCGGGCCGGGATGGCCAGCACCCTGAAGCACTTCCCCGGGCACCCGGTGCTGTTTCAGCAGCCGTCGACTGAAACGGCGGTGGTCAGCGAGTCCATGCAGCAACTGCGGGCCTTCTGGCGCGGGTTTCAGGCCGGGATCGACGCTGGCGCCGATGCGGTGATGATGGGCCCGGCGATATTCGCCGCATGCACACCGCCCACGGCAGCCTCGGTGTCGCCTGAATTGATCGGCGTGTTGCGCCAGGAGTTGGGCTTCAAGGGGCTGGTGATGACCATCGACCTCGATCACCGCTCAACCATCGGCCAGATGTCCCTCGGCGAGGTCGCAGTGGCCGCGCTGAATGCCGGGGCCGACTTATTACTGATTTCCGCAAAGGCTATGCCCCACGTGCCGCAGATCGTTCGGGCGATTGTCGCCGCCGTCGCCGAGGGCCTCTTGCCCCAAGCACGGCTGGACGCCGCGGCGTTGGCCGTTGGTGCCTTGGCTGATCGCTACTCAACCGTAGGAGCGCCATATGGCAACCCAAAATAACGTCCTCGCCCTGCATTCCACCGTTGCGAAACACTCGACCCTGGCGATGGATATCGACATCGCCCGGACGCTGGGTTTTGACGCGCTGGAGATCAACAGCGGCAAGCTGGAGGCGTATCTGCAGGCCGGCTATTGCGAGTCAGAGCTTCAAGCACTGCTCAACGACGTGCCTGTCACCGGCATCGGCTACCTGCGGGATATCGAACGCCAGGGCGCCGAGCGCGAGGACCTGTTCAAGGAAGCCCGGCGGCTATTTGAGCTGGCCAATCTGGTGGGCGCCAAAGGCGTGCAAGTCCTCACCGGTCCGATCAATGTACAGGCGGTGATTGATTTTCAGGCGACCGGCAAGAGCCTGCATTACTCAGGCTTGCTGGGCCTGGATCAAGCCGAACAGTACGCCCGCACGGCAAGCAACCTGGCGGAGTTGGCCGATGTGGCCAGGCAATACGGTCTGCTGCTCTACCTCGAAGCCTTGTCCTGGACGCCACTCAACACCCTGGATCACCAACTGCAGCTGATTGAACGCACCGGGCGCAGCAACGTGAAGATGGTGATCGACTATTGGCATTGCTTTACCAGCGGCGTGACCCCTGCGGACGTCGCCCGGCTCGACAAGGACGTGATCTACGGCGTGCATGTCTGCGACTCACTGGCCTTCGAAGGCGGTATCCCGAATGAGGAAGTGCTGCGCGATGTGCCCACCGGCAGCGGCGTGCTCGACCTGGTCGAGTGGACCGCCGCCGTAAAGGCCACCGGTTACGCCGGGTGGTGGAGTTGTGAGCTGTTCTGCAAAAAACAGCAGCAGCAAAACAGCTACGCCGTCGCCCAACAATTGAAGACGCTGTTAACCGGCCTGGTCGGTTGATAACGCGCGTTTCGACACTGGCTGAATACTAAAAAGATCTGAGGTTGTCATGGTGGATTTCATCGTAATCGGGGGCGGCTCCACGGGCTGCACAGTCGCATCGCGCCTGAGTGAGGATGCGGGAGCGTCGGTGGTGCTGTTCGAGGAAGGCCCGCGGGATCGCAGCCCTTACATCCATATTCCCGGCGCCTACTACAAGACCGCCCAGGGCCCGCTGCTCAAGCGTTATGCGTGGGAGCCGACCGAGGACCAGCACCGCAGCGAAACGCCGACCATGGTCCAGGCCAGCGTACTCGGGGGCGGCAGCTCGGTGAATGCGATGATTTATATCCGTGGCGTACCCGCCGACTACGACGGTTGGGCCGAACAGGGCGCCGCCGGGTGGTCGTATAAAGACGTGTTGCCGTACTTCAAAAAGGCTGAGGACAACGAGCGGTTCTGCAACGAGGTGCACGGTGTCGGCGGGCCGTTGGGGGTGTCGGACCCGATCAATATCCACCCCTTGACCAAAGTCTGGCTGCGGGCCTGCCAGCAGTTTGGATTGCCCTATAACGAAGACTTCAACTCGGGCCAGCCCGAGGGCTGCGGGCTGTACCAGATCACCGCCAAAAACGGCTTTCGCAGCAGTGCCGCCGTGGCCTACCTGGCGCCGGCCAAGTCGCGCAAGAACCTGACGGTGAAGACCGGCTGCCGGGTGCTGCGTATCCTGATGCAGGGCAACAAGGCCGTCGGCATCGAATACCTGGAGAAGGGCGTGCGCCAGGTGATGCACGCCGACAAGGAAATCATCCTGTCCTGCGGCGCCATCAACTCACCCCGGTTGCTGATGTTGTCGGGGATCGGGCCCGCTGAGCAACTGGAAAAACACGGGATCAAAGTGGTTCAGGATTTGCCCGGTGTGGGGCAGAACCTGCAGGACCATATCGAAATTTCACTGGTGTATGAGCTGACCGGCCCCCACAGCTACGACAAGTACAAAAAACCGTGGTGGAAGCTTATGGCGGGGTTGCAGTACGCGTTGTTCCGGCAAGGCCCGGCGGCGTCCAACCTGATTGAAGGCGGGGCGTTCTGGTGGGGCGACAAGACGGCGGTGCACCCGGATATCCAGTATTTCATGGTGGTGGGCGCGGGCATCGAGGAGGGCGTGGATTCGGTGCCCGGCGGCAATGGCTGCACGTTGAACCTGGGGCAGATACGGCCAAGGTCCAGGGGCTATGTGGAGCTTTACTCCGCCGACCCGATGTCCCCGCCGCGCATCGTGCCCAACTACTTTTCCGATCCGTACGACATTGAAAGCCTGGTGGACGGTTGCCTGGTGGGCGAACAGATCATGGCCCAGGCGGCTTTCAAACCCTACGTGGCTCGTCGGCATGTACCGGAACCCACCGTGCGCTCGCGCGAAGCGATGAAGCAGTTCTGTCACGAGGAAGCCCACGCCGCACTGCATCCATCCGGCACCTGTCGCATGGGTGTGGATGAGCGGGCGGTGGTGGGGCCGGACCTCAAGGTGCATGGCATCGAAGGGCTGCGGGTGGCCGATGCGTCGATCATGCCGACCCTGATTTCAGGCAACCCCAACTCGGCGTGCATCATGATCGGCGAAAAAGCTGCCGACATGATCCGGACCGCCCGATAGGGTTGCCCGGGCGGTAACACCAGCCTCTTTTTGGGGCAGGCTCAGGCGCCGATCAACCACAGCGCGAAACAGCTGCCGAGGGCCAGCAGCCCAAGGGCGATGCCAAGCTTTGCCTGCAGTTCAAGGGGCATTGCCCTAGGGTCCGGATGTTTGTCCATGGAATCAACGGACTGTACGCGGCCGTTGATCATCTGAGCGGTTGCAAAGAACAAACTGTGCATGGCATGTGCCTCGTGGGTCGTTTCTGCTCAAGTCGAGGCCGATATCGGCCGCCTGCTGGTCAAGAGCAAGCTCCATGCCATTGCCCCAACCTCAGCGACGCCCCGTCCGCGTACTCACATCCACCCACACCGCCAGCACCAGGATGCTGCCCTTGACGATCATCTGCCAGTAGCTGTCCACGTCGAGCATCGACATGCCGTTGTCCAGGCTGCTGATCACCAGTGCGCCGAGCAGGGCGCCGTACACGGTGCCCGAACCGCCGCGCATTGAAGTACCGCCGATAAAGCACGCCGCGATAGCGTCCAGTTCGCCCATGTTGCCCGCCGAAGGTGAACCGGCCGCCAGGCGCGCGGTGTTGACCAGCCCGGCGAGGGCGCACATCACGCCCATGATCCCGAAGATCCACAGCTTGACCGCCTGCACGTTGATCCCCGACAGGCGCGTGGCTTCCATGTTGCTGCCTACCGAGTAGATGCGCCGGCCAAAGACGGTCTGGCTGGTGACGTAACTGAACACCCCCAGCAGCACCAGCAGAAGCAGCACCGGCACGGGAATGCCGTCGTAGCTGTTGAGGGTGTAGACGAAGCCGGCCAGCACGAAACCGATCAACACCACGCGCACGCTGTCGCGCAGCATCGACGGCAGCGCCAAGCCGTGCAGGGCGCGGTTGTGGCGTTGGCGCCAGGTCAGGAATATCGCCAGCCCGAACAGCAACACGCCGAGAATCACCCCGACCACTGTCGGCAGGTAACCCTGGCCGATGTACACCAGTTGTGGCGAAACCGGTGCAATCGTGGTGCCGCCGGTAATGCCCAGCAGCACCCCGCGAAACGCGAGCATGCCGCCCAGGCCGACGATGAAGGAGGGGATGCGCAGGTACGCGGTCATGTAGCCGTTGCCCAGGCCAATCAGCAAGCCACAGAGGGCGACGATGGCCAGGTTCAGCGGCAGGGGAATGTGATAAACCACATCCAGGATCGCCGCGACGCCGCCGAGCAAACCGAGCATCGAGCCCACCGACAGGTCGATCTCGCCGCTGATGATCACCAGCACCATGCCGCAGGCCAGGATGCCGGTAATGGACATCTGCCGCAGCAGGTTCGACAGGTTGCGCGGGGTCAGGAAACCGCCTTCGGTCTGCCAGCTGAAAAACACCCAGATCAGCACCACGGCGATCAACAGGGCGAGCATTTTGTAGCGGGTGAAGAGCTGTTTGACCTGGTTCATTTACGCGGACTTCCGATCATTATTATTGTCATGCCCGTTCGGTTGGCTGAGGGCGGCGGCGAGCACCTGTTCCTGGGTCAGGCCCTGGTTGATGAAGTCGCCGCGCAACTGGCCCTCGCCGATCACCAGCACCCGGTCGGAGACCCCCAGCACCTCGGCCAGCTCCGAAGACACCATGATGATCGACACGCCTTCGGCCGCCAGCGCGCCCATCAATTTGTAGATCTCATATTTGGCGCCCACGTCCACGCCACGGGTCGGTTCGTCGAGGATCAGCACCCGGGGTTTGGTCAGGAGCATCTTGGCCAGTACGGCCTTCTGCTGGTTGCCGCCGGAGAGGCTGGTGATCGGCAGGAACGGGTTCGCCGTCTTCAGGTGCATGCGCTTGATTTCCTGCTCGATGCTGCCCAGTTCCGCCTCGGCATCGATGCGCGTCAGGTGCGAGAAACGGTCCAGCACCGCCAGGGTGATGTTTTGCCCAACGCCCAGGTCCGGGACGATGCCCTGGCGCTTGCGGTCTTCCGGGACCATGCACAGCCCGGCGCGAATCGACTTCAGCGGCGTGCGTGTATCAATCGGTTTGCCATCCAGCCACACCTCGCCTTGGTAGCGCCCGGGGTAGCTGCCGAATAGCGCCGACACCAGTTCCGTGCGGCCGGCGCCCACCAGCCCGGCGATGCCGAGGATTTCGCCACGGCGCAGGCTGAACGAGACATTGTCCACCCGCTTGCGGCCCGGGTTGTCGACGTCGTAGCAGGTGACGTTGCGCGCCTCGAACAGCACCTCGCCGACCGCATGGGGTTCGGTGGGGTAGAGGTTGCTCATCTCACGGCCGACCATCTGCGTGATGATGCGCGATACGTCCATCTCGGCCATGGCCGTGGTCGCGATGTGTTTGCCGTCGCGGATCACCGCGATGGTGTCGCAGATGGCCGAGACCTCATCGAGCTTGTGGGAGATGTACACGCAGGCGACGCCCTTGGCCTTGAGCCCACGGATGATGTCCAGCAGCACCTCGATTTCCGAGCGGGTCAGCGCCGAGGAGGGTTCGTCGAGGATCAGCAGGCGCGCCTGCTTGTTCAGGGCCTTGGCGATTTCCACCAGTTGCTGGTAGCCGCCGCCGTATTGCGAAACGGGCAGGGCGACGTTCATGTCCGGCACTTTCAGCTCGCGCATCAGGGCTTCGGCACGGTGCATCATGGCGGGGTAGTTCATGCGCCCGCCGGGCAGTGTCAGCTCGTGGCCCATGAAGATGTTTTCGGCCACCGAGAGGTCGGGTACCAGGGTCAGTTCCTGATGGATGATCACGATGCCGCAGGCTTCGGTTTCGGCGATGGAGTGGGCGCGCAACGGCTGGCCGTCCCAAAGGATTTCGCCGTCCCAGGTACCATGGGGATACACCGCCGACAGCACTTTCATCAGGGTCGATTTGCCGGCGCCGTTCTCACCGCACAACCCTACGCATTCCCCGGGTTTTACCTTGATGTCGATGCCATTCAGGGCTTTGACGCCACCGAAGGTCTTGACGATGTTGTTCATTTCCAGCAGGTAGTCGGACATGGCGGGCACTCATTCCACAGCGATAAGGCAGGAGCGGCCTCAAACCGCCCCTGCAGTGAGCCGTACGCTTACTGCCCGGCGATTTGCGCTTTGGTGTAGAACCCGTCTTCTTCCAGCACGTTGACGTTGTCCTTGGTCAACGCGGTCGGCTTGAGCAGGATGCTCGACACCTGCTTGCTGCCGTTGTCGTACTGCGAGTTGTAGGCCGGTTTCTCGTCACGCACCAGTTGCACCGAGAGCTTGGCCGCCTCGGACGCCAGCAGCTTCAGGGGCTTGTAGACGGTCATGGTCTGGGTGCCGGCGATCACGCGCTTGATCGCGGCGAGGTCGGCATCCTGGCCCGAGACCGGCACCTTGCCCGCGAGTTTTTGTGCCGCCAGGGCCTGGATCGCGCCGCCGGCGGTGGCGTCGTTGGAGGCGACGATGCCGTCGATCTTGTTGCTGTTGGCGGTCAGGGCGTTTTCGACAATGCTCAGGGCGTCGGTGGGGTTCCATTCCTTGACCCATTGCTGGCCGACAATCTTGATGTCGCCCTTGTCGATCGAAGGCTGCAGCACCTTCATCTGGCCCTGGCGCAGGATCTTCGCGTTGTTGTCGGTAGGTGCGCCGCCCAGCAGGAAGTAATTGCCTTTAGGCTGCGCGTTCAACACGCCCTGGGCCTGCATCTCGCCGACCTTTTCGTTATCGAAGGAGATGTAGGCGTCGATATCGGCATTCAAAATCAGCCGGTCGTAGGACAGCACTTTCACCCCGGCTTTCTTGGCCTCGGCCACCACGTTGTTCAGCACCGTGGCATTGAACGGCACGATCACAATCACGTCGACGCCCCGGGAGATCAGGTTTTCGATCTGCGAGATCTGCCGTTGCTCGTTGGCGTCCGCCGACTGCACGTAGACCTTGGCCCCCAGTTGCTCGGCGGCGGCGGTGAAATAATCGCGGTCGCGGGCCCAGCGTTCAAGGCGCAGGTCGTCGATGGAAAAGCCGATTTTCGGATGGGCCGCGTCGGCCATGACCGAATTGGAAAGCAGTGCCAGAACGCTGGTGAGCAAGACAGTTTTCAGGTGTTTCATGATGGTGAGTCCCTTTTATTGTTGTTTAGACGCACTGCTGGACCTGGAGCGTAGCGGTCATGGGTAGATAAAGCGATTCACTACGCCTTCGAGCATCTCCTGGCGGCCACTCACGGCTTGTGGGTTCAGTTGGTGGCTGAAGGCATGCTCGGCCAGCGACGCCAGGCTGAAGTCGCCGCCAAGCACGGCACGCCCGAAGGATTGGTCCCAGCCGGCATACCGCTGGGCCTTGAACTGTTCGAGGGCGTCGTTCTGCACCATGGCGGCGGCACGTTCCAGGGACAGCGCCAGCACGTCCATTGCGGCCACGTGGCCATGGAACAGGTCCACTTCGTCGAGGCTTTGGCGGCGTACCTTGGAGTCGAAGTTGTAGCCACCTCCCTTGAAGCCACCGGCCTTGAGTACCTCGTAGGTGACCAGGGTCAGCTCCTCGACGCTGTTGGGGAACTGGTCGGTGTCCCAGCCGTTCTGCGGGTCGCCACGGTTGGCGTCGATGCTGCCGAAAATCCCCAGGGACGCGGCGGTGGCGATCTCATGGTGAAAGCTGTGGCCGGCGAGGGTGGCATGGTTGGCCTCGATGTTGACCTTGATCTCTTTCTCCAGGCCGAACTGATGCAGGAAGCCAAACACGGTGGCGCTGTCGTAGTCGTATTGGTGCTTGGTGGGCTCCTGTGGCTTGGGCTCGATAAACAGCTCGCCGGTGAAGCCGATCTTGTATTTGTGCTCGACCACCATGCGCATGAACCGCCCGAGTTGCTCGCGCTCGCGCTTGAGGTCGGTATTGAGCAGGGTCTCGTAGCCTTCGCGGCCGCCCCACAACACATAGCTGGAGCCCTTGAGACGGTGGGTGGCATTTATCGCGCTGAATACCTGGGCCGCCGCATAGGCAAACACTTCCGGGTTCGGGTTACTGGCGGCGCCGGCGGCAAAGCGCGGGTTGCTGAAGCAGTTGGCAGTGCCCCACAGCAGCCGGATACCGGTCTGTTCCTGATGGCCTTCGAGCTGGTCGACCATCCGCGCAAAGTTGTCGCGGTACTCCGCCAGGCTTGCGCCTTCGGGGGCCACGTCGGTGTCGTGGAAGCTGTAGTAGTCGATGCCCAGCTTGGAGAAAAACTCGAACGCCGCTTCGGCCTTGCCGCGTGCCACTTGCAGGGCTTCCCCTGGTTGCTGCCAGGGCCGCTGGAAGGTGCCGGAGCCGAACATGTCACTGCCGGGCCAGACGAAGTTGTGCCAGTAACACGCGGCCATCCGCAGGTGCTCGCGCATCGGTTTGCCGAGGATCAGCTTGTTTGCATCGTAGTGCCGGAAGGCCAGGGGAGAGTCGCTATCGGGGCCTTCATAGAGGATTTTTTCGACCGCGGGAAAGTAGGGCATCGCCAGATCCTTGTTGTTATGAGTGCACGTTAACCTTGCCTCGATACTAGCAACGGCCCCCGGCCAACCGATTATGAAAATCACCAGAGCGGGGTTCGATTTTGAGTGGTTTTGCGCGCATAGTGGCTCGACATATCGCATGGAGCCGCCCCTGTGAAAACTGTCCCGCCTGTGCACCGGATTGCCCTGCTGTTCAATGGCAACAAGATCTACGATCGCGGCATCATCACCGGGATCGGCAACTACCTGAGCAGTACGCGGGTGTCGTGGGATCTGTTCCTGGAAGAGGACTTCGTCTGCCGGCTCAAGGGTATCGAGCGCTGGCATGGCGACGGGATCATTGCCGACTTCGACGACCCGGCGATGGGCCCCGCGTTGGCGGGTGTGCATGTGCCGGTGGTGGCGGTGGGCGGGTCTTATGAGGATGAGCGGGCTTACCCACGGCATACTCCGTATGTGGCCACTGACAATTTTGCTTTGATCAAGCTGGCCTATGAACACCTGATCGAAGCCGGGCTGACGCGCTTTGCCTGTTTCAGCCTGCCTGAAGCCGATATCAACCGTTGGGCCCAGGAGCGCGAAAAAGCCTTCCGCCGCCTGCTGGAGCGCGATGGCTTGCCGGTGGAGGTGTATCGCGGGCTCGGCACCAGCGCGCCGCTGTGGGACTCGGCGGTGGAGCAACAAATTGCCTGGTTGCACAGCCTGCCCAAACCCATCGGCATCATCGCGGTCAGCGACGCCCGAGCCCGCCAGTTGCTGCAGGCCTGCCTCACCGCCGGCATCCCGGTGCCGGAGCAAGTGGCACTGATCGGCATCGACAACGACCCCTTGACCCGCACCCTGACCCGCGTGCCGCTGAGCTCGGTGATCCAGGGCACTGAAAAAATGGGCCGCACCGCCGCGCGCCTGCTGCACCAGATGCTGCACGGCATGCCTTCGGCAGGCAGCCAGATCCTGGTGCCGCCGGAAGCGGTCAACGTGCAGACCTCAAGCCTGCACCAACCCCTCGGCCATCCCTACGTGATGCAGGCGCTGCATTTCATTCGCCAGTACGCCTGCCAGGGCATCAAGACCGCCCAGGTCGCCAACTACGTCGGCGTGTCGCGGTCGTCCCTGGAAGCGCATTTTCGCAGTGAACTGAACCGCAGCGTCCACGATGAAATCCTGCGCTTCAAACTCGCGGCTGCGGTTTCCAGCCTGGAAAATACCAGGGCCGCGATTGCGGATATTGCCTATGACTGCGGGTTCAAATCCGCGCAGTACCTGCACACGGTGTTCAAGCGCGAGTTCGGGTGTACGCCGAGGGAGTACCAGGTAGGGCAGGTCGAGCGCGATTCGAGCGATGTCATTTCTTTGTCGCCTTGAGTCCCTATTTTGTCCTGAGCTTCGCTCCAGAACTTCAAGGGATTGAATCGTCTTATGCCGACTCTTACACGCAGAACGTTGTTGCAAGCAGCTGCCATCGGATCCGCCTACACCCTGTTGCCCGACTCCATTCGCCAGGCCCTGGCGATCCCCGCCAACAACCGCACCGGCACCCTGATGGACGTCGAGCATGTGGTGATCCTGATGCAGGAAAACCGCTCCTTCGATCACTACTTCGGCACCTTGCCGGGTGTGCGCGGGTTCAGTGACCGCTTCACCATTCCACTGCCGGGCGGGCACCGGGTGTGGGAGCAGCAGGGCGTTGGGCGGCGGATCCTGCCCTATCACCTGGACAGCTCCCGTGGCAACGCGCAGCGGGTCAGCGGCACGCCGCATTCCTGGGTCGACGAGCACGCCGCCTGGAGCAGCGGCCGGATGAACGCCTGGCCAACGTTCAAGACACCCACCTCGATGGGTTACTACCGTGAGCAGGAAGTGCCGTTCCAGTTCGCCCTGGCCAACACCTTTACCCTGTGCGACGCCTACCACTGTTCGGTACACGCAGGTACCAATCCCAATCGGCTGTTCCACTGGACCGGCACCAACGGCCCGACCGGTGCGAATGTGGCGGCGGTGGTCAACGAATGGGACGGCCCCGGCGCGGTGGGCGTGGGCTACACCTGGAAAACCTATCCCGAGCGCCTGGAAGAAGCGGGTGTGAGCTGGAAGGTTTACCAGTACCTGCCGGATAACTTTGGCGACAACCCCTTGGCCGGGTTTCGCCAGTTTCGTGCGGCCAGCGTCGCGGCCGGCAACCCCGCCGTGCCACCGAAAGACTTCAAGGATTTTGTGCCCTACAGCGATCAACTGAACGCCCGCGTGCCGTTGTACAAAGGCAATGGCAACACCCTGCCGGCGGTCAGCGGCAGCGACCTGGAATCGATCATCCAGGGCTTTCGCAAGGACGTGAACGACGGGCGCCTGCCACAGGTGAGCTGGCTGGTGGCGCCGGCCGATTACTCCGAACACCCCGGGCCTTCCAGCCCGGTGCAAGGCGGCTGGTTCACCCAGGAAATCCTCAAGGCACTGACCGCCAACCCGGACGTGTGGAGCAAGACGGTGCTGCTGGTCAACTACGATGAAAACGACGGTTTCTTCGACCACGTGCCGTCGCCGTCAGCCCCGTCCAAGCGCCTGGATGGCAGCTTTGCCGGCAAGTCCACGGTGAAGTTCGACAGCGAGATCTTCACCCACCCGGCACCGCCCGGCTCTAGCCAGCAACCCGCGCCGGACGGCGGGGTGTACGGCCCCGGGCCGCGAGTGCCGATGCTGGTGCTGTCGCCGTGGAGCCGTGGTGGCTGGGTCAATTCCCAGGCGTTTGATCACACCTCCGTGCTGCAATTTCTGGAGAAGCGTTTCCACGTGCGCGAACCCAATATCAGCGCCTGGCGCCGGGCGGTGTGCGGCGACCTCACCTCGGCCTTCAACTTCGTCAACCCCAACACCGAGACCCTGCCACCGCTGCACACCATCAGCCGCCAGGCCGCCGACTCTCTGCGTCAACGCCAGGAGCAACTGCCCCAGGTCGCCCTGCCGACGGTGGGCCAGCAACAGGCGCCGTTCCAGGTGCGAATGGCGCGGCCATCCCGGGCGCTGCCGTACCAGTTGAACGTTGAAGGCTCGGTTGACCGTCGCGCCAGTTCGGTGAGCCTGGACTTCTTCAACAATGGCGAACAGGGCGTGGTCTTCCACGTCTACGACCGCCTGCACCTGGACGAGGTACCGCGCCGCTACACGGTGGAAGCCGGCAAACACCTCAGTGACACCTGGCAAGTCGCGGGCGCCTACAAGCTCTGGCTGTTGGGGCCGAATGGGTTCCACCGTTCGTTCAAGGGCCACCTGCAGCGTCGCGAGCCGGAGTTATCCCTGGCGTATCACGGTGACACCTTGCTGCTGACCCTGGTCAACCCCGGCAAGCGTGCGGCCTCAATCACCATCGAGCGTTGCCCTTACACCAGGCAGGGGCCGTGGCTGCTCGAGATTGCGGGCGGCAGTACCGTGCAACGCACGTTCTCCTGCCAGCCCAATGGAGGCTGGTATGACTTCAAGCTACGCGACGAGCATGGTTGGGTGCGGCGGGTGGCGGGGCGAATCGAGACGGGGGCGCATAGCATCAGTGATCCGTTGATGGGCAAGCGTGTGTGAAAGGCTGTTGATCTGCGGGGTGATTTCGTGGGCTTTTTCCCTGTTTTGTGTAGGAGCAGGGCTTTCTCCCCATGCAGCGCTTGAAACGCCACCCCTCTGGGCCATAGCCTCACGCTTTTCCTGACACTGAGGCCCGGCATTGGGTAAGCGAAAAACGGTTTGGCCCACGGAGCGGGAAGTTCGACTGCGCTTTATCCTGCTGGCAATCATTGAAACGGCCTGTATTCGAGGCGTTCCCATCGAACGCCTGCTGCTTTCATACATACTGTTGCGCAACAAGCCGACCCAGGAGCAACTTTGGGAGGCCATCAGCGATTGCCTGCTCCTCGATGAGATGCGTGGCTTTCGATTTGAACCCGGGTCGGAAGCCGATCGGTTGATGCGCAAGATCAGCAGCGAAATCAATCAGTCCTGACGAGCCACCAGCGCCGGCGTGCGCGGCGGCACCAGGCGCTTGCTGCCCGTCGACTCATAGGCCGATGCCAATCGCAGCAGCGCCGAATCGTCATACGCCCGGCCGGCAAATGTCAGCCCCACCGGCATGCCGATGTCGGCCATGACGCCCATGGGCACCGTCACTGTCGGCACGCCCAAATGGCGGATGGCGAGGTTGCCGTTGGCGACCCACACTCCGTTGCTCCAGGCGATATCCGCCGACGCGGGATTCACATCCGCATCCGCCGGACCTACGTCGGCGACTGTCGGAAAAATCACCGCATCCAGCCCCAGGTTATCCATCCAGTCTTCAAGGTCGATGCGTCGTGTCTGTTCCAGGCCGCGCAGGCCGTCGGGCACGGTGCTGATCCTGTCCCACGGCGTGATGCCGCGCTCGGCCATGCGCACGTATTCGTCCATGCCGGCGGCCAGGTCGTCTTCGCGGTTGGGCAGGGTGCCGGGGTCGTGGGGGAAGATCTTCGGGCCGTCGACATCCGCCAGGCGGTTCAGCGCAGGGTCGCCATTGGCCCGCAGGAAATCATCGAACGCCCAGGCCGACAGTTCCCACAATTCATCGTGGAGGAATTCCTTGGACACCAGGCCTCGGGTAAACACTTTCGGTGCGCCCGGGCGATCGCCTTCGCAATTGGAGACCAGCGGGAAATCCACCTCGACCACTTCTGCGCCGGTGGCTTCAAGTGCCTTGCGCGCAGCTTCCCAGAGCTCGATCACCGAGGCCCGGGTTTTGATTGGCTGGCCAGTAGGGCCGCCGATTCCCGGGGCGTCGCTGGTGCCTGCCTCGGGGTCGGCGTTGATGTACATGCGCGGCACGCCGAAGCGTTTGCCGGCGAGTGCATCGCCGGTCGCGGCCAGGTCTGCGTAGGATTGCGGGCGTACCGAGGCGACGCCGGGGATCGGCACCCAGGGTTGCATCCGCCACAGGTCGCCGCGTGTGTCGGGGTCTTCTGCGACCACGACGTCGAGCACTTCAAGCAGGTCGGCCATGGTCCGGGCGTAAGGCACGACCACGTCCATGGTCGGGGTCAGCGGCCAGTTGCCGCGCACCGAGATCACGCCACGGGACGGGGTGTAGGCACACAGGCCATTGTTGGACGCCGGGCCGCGCCCGCTGGACCAGGTTTCTTCCGCCAGGCCAAACGCCGCGAAGCTCGCCGCAGTGGCCGTGCCGGCGCCGTTGGAGGAGCCCGAGGCGAACGGTGCGGTGAGGTAGTCGGCGTTGTACGGGCTCTCGGCCCGGCCATACACGCCGCGCTGCATGCCGCCGTTGGCCATCGGCGGCATGTTGGTCTTGCCCAGGCAAATGGCGCCTGTTGCCCGCAGTCGCTCGATGGTGAACGCATCGCGGTAGGCAACCAGGTTCGCGAAAGCCGGGCTGCCGGAAGCGGCGGTGAGGCCCTTGACCAGGTAGCTGTCTTTGGCCGTGTAGGGAATGCCGTCGAGCGGGCCCAGGGTTGTGCCGCTGGCCCGGCGTGCGTCGGATGCGCGGGCTTCCTCCAGCGCTTGCGGGTTGCGCACCACCACCGCGTTGAGCGCGGTGGCAGTCGTGGGGGCGTCGTAGGCGTCGATCCTGGCGAGGTAAGCCTCGACCAGTTCAACCGCCGTGGTCTGGCCGGATTCGAGCGCAGTGCGCAGCTGGGCAATGGAAACTTCGGTTACTTCGATCACGTGGTTATCGCCGGGTGCAGAAAAGGGGGAGGGCTTGAGTGCTGACTCAATCCAATCAGTGAAAGTAGCTTACTGATAGATTTTTCATAGCGCCAGAGAATGGCATCCCTTACTGTGGCCTCTCAATTTCCTTATCGATAACGGTGCTGTTTATGTCCGATGAAGTGCGGCTTGTCGTCATCATCAATACCCAGCCTGGCCGGGGTGCGGACCAGTTGGCGGCCTTTGCCGGGCTCGCTCCGCTGGTCCGGGCCGAAGCCGGTTGCATCCAGTACGACCTGCATCCGGTCGAGGGCAACAGCGACAGTTTTGTGTTGATCGAGACGTGGGCTTCAAAGGCGGCGCTCAAGGATCACCACGCAGCGCCGCACATGCTGGAAGCCGCGAAGCACAACCCGACATTCCGTGCGGGCCCCTCCAACGTATTGGTGCTGGAACCTGCCGTCCAGGCACGTTGACTTCAACCCGCCAGCTCAAGGGGTTATCATTGCCCCTTCATTTTTTGCTGCCCGGAAAGATTTCGATGTTGTTTACAAGGACTGTCATGGCGAGCGCACTGCTCGCCGTTCTGGCCACCCAGGCCCACGCGTCCAGCCTGGACCTGACCTACGAGGCACCTGTCCTCAGCGCTGTACCGCTCACGCCGCAGGTTGAGCCCAAGCCGCGCTTTCCGGTCAAAAGCCTTGCGCCGATGACCGTGGAAAACAGCTGCACCGGCCGCGAGTGCACCTACGAAGGCGACATCAGCCTGCCCCGTGAGGAGCAGACTGTGCGGCGTATTTCCATCGGTATTCAATAAAGCCGGCTGGCGCCTCAGACGATCCCATACCGGGGCGCCGGCTTGCCTGTTTGCGTGGCCGCAAACAACGCACCACGCGCCGCATCATAGGTCTCCCACAACGAACCATCGGCCACCGACGGCCAGGTGATCGTCTCACCCTGATCCAGCCCGGCCAGTGCCGCGTCCACCAGGTTTTCGGTGGTCATGACCGACTCCTGTTCCAGGGCGGAAAGCGGAATGCCCGACGCGTCCCAGATCTCGGTAGCGGTGGCTGCCGGCAACACGATCTGCACCTTCACCCCGGTTTCCGCCAGTTCCGATTGCAAGCCACGGCTGAATGCCAGGACATAGCTCTTGGTGCCGCTGTACACCGAGCTGACCGGCAGCGAGTGCACGCCCAACACCGATGCCACGTTGATGATCAAACCTTCATTGCGCACCAGCATGCCCGGCAGCGCCGCGTGGGTCAGGCGGGTGAGGGCGGTGATGTTCAGGGCGATCTGGGTCGTGGAATCCTCGACCGAGGATTGAGCCAGCGGATGCAGGCGGGCCAGGCCGGCGTTATTCACCAGCACCTGGATCGCCGGGTTGCCGGCGAGCAGGCTTTCAACACGGGCCAGGTCCGCGGGGTTTACCAGATCGGCGCCGATGGTCTGGACCTCGCGCCCGTAGGCTTGAGTGATCTTCGCCGCCAGGGCTTCGAGGCGGTCTTCACGACGGGCGACCAGGATCAAGTCGTAGCCACGGGCTGCCAATCGGTCGGCATACACAGCGCCAATACCTGAAGAAGCACCCGTGATCAGGGCAATTTTTGTGGAAGCAGGGATCGACATGAACGGCTCCAATAGATGAGTACTCAACCAATATTGTTGAGGGCTCAAGTTATAGGCTTGGCGTTTGTCCTTGTCAATGGTTTAGTACTCAATCATTCTACCGGCATGGAGGATCTGAAAATGCCAACACACAAGACTGACAAGCCTGATGCCCGTGCCGACCTTTTGAGCCTGCTGGGGGACGTGGCGTGCACCAACAACGCACTGCGCCGTGCAGCCCGGCGGCTGGGCCAACTGTATGACGAAGCGCTGGCGCCGATTGGCCTGAAGGCTACGCAGGTCGGCTTGCTGGGTGAAATCGCCCGGTGGGCGGCGGTGGATGAGCAGGCAGGGCCGACGTTGCAGGAGCTGGCCGGACGCCTGGCGATCCTGATGTCGGCGCTGACCCATGCGATGAAGCCGCTGGTGCGCGACGGGATTGTCGAGCTGCGCCCGGATGCCCTGGACAAGCGCACCAAACGCTGCGTGCTCACGCCCAAGGGCGAAGCCCTGTTCAGTGAGGCGCTGGTGTATTGGGCGGCGGCCAATAACCGGGTAGAGGAGGTGTTGGGGCATGATTCGGCCGCGCAGCTGCGGGGCATGGCAGACCATGTCGCCTCCGAAGAATTTCTGGCGGACTACAACAGCCGATCCGCGCAGGCATAAGTCAGATCCTTTGGTTATTAGACAGACGCCGTTCGCCCATCCGATGCTGGGCCCCTCTCGATCAGGGGCTTTCCATGACCACTCAACGCCAACTGAAGCTGGGCGCGTTCATGCGCCCGGTCAGCATCCACACCGGCGCCTGGCGCTATCCCGGCGCTTACCGTGACGCCAACTTCAACTTCACGCACCTCAAGCAGTTTGCCCAAACCCTGGAGAAAGCGCGTTTCGATGCGTTCTTCATGGCCGACCACCTGGCCCTGCTCAACATGCCTATCGACGCGTTGAAGCGCAGCCACACCGCCACCTCCTTCGAACCGTTCACCTTATTGTCGGCCCTGAGCCAGGCCACCGAGCACATCGGCCTGGTAGCCACGGCCTCGACCACCTACGACGAGCCGTTCCACATTGCCCGGCGCTTTGCGTCCCTGGATCACCTGAGCAACGGCCGCGCCGGCTGGAATATCGTCACCACTGCCAACCCGGATGCGGCGCAGAATTTCGGCCTGGAGCAGGCCTATGCCCACGACGAGCGCTACGCCCGTGCGCGGGAGTTCTACGATGTGGTCACCGGGCTCTGGGACAGTTGGGCCGATGATGCCTTCATCCGCGATGCCGACAGCGGTGTGTACTTCGACCCCGACAAGCTGCACACCCTCAATCACCAGGGCCGCTACCTCAATGTGCGCGGCCCGCTGCACATTGCCCGCCCGGTGCAGGGCTGGCCGGTGATCGTGCAGGCCGGCGCCTCGGAGCCCGGCCGGCAATTGGCGGCAGAAACCGCCGAGGTGATCTTCGTGGCGCCCGGCACGCTCGAGGAAGGGCGTAAATTCTATGCCGATATCAAGCGCCGGATGCTGGCGGTGGGGCGGCATCCCGACCATCTGAAGATCTTGCCCGGGGCGTTTGTGGTGGTCGGCGATACGCTGGAAGATGCGCGGCGGATTCGTGCGCATCTCGACAGCCTGGTGCATTACGAAAGTGCGATTGCCTCGCTGTCGATCGCGCTGGGTACCGACGCGACGAAGTTTGATCCCGACCAATACCTCCCGGCGATTCCCCAAACCAACGCCAGCCAGAGCTCCCGCGAACGGGTACTGGCGCTGGCTGATCGCGAACAGTTGACGGTGCGCCAATTGGCCCAGCGTCTTGGCGGTTATGCAGGTCTCTCGTTTGTCGGCACCGCCCACAGTATTGCCGATGAGATGCAGCAGTGGCTGGAAGAAGAGGGCAGCGATGGCTTCAACATCATGTTCCCGTGGCTGCCGGGCGGGCTCGATGACTTTGTGGCCAGGGTGGTGCCCGAGTTGCAGGGGCGCGGGATCTTCCGGCGCGAGTACGAAGGCTCTACCCTGCGGGAAAACCTCGGACTGCCGCGTCCGGCGAACCGCTTCTTCGCCGAATGAGCGGGTATTTCTACCGTGGTTAGATCGTTTATTTCCTTCTGATTGGGGGCCATTCCCCAATCGCATATCCATCGCGCCGGTTTGGCCCTGATAGCGGAGCCGGCCGGCGTGATCACGCCAAAGAATCTGTCATCGCGGAATTATCCGCTGCCGCGCCCCGGGAAATCCCCATGCAGCGTCTATTCCTGCTGCTGGGCCAGCGTCTTGCGCCGTTGTGCGGCCTCTCTAGAATCGGCCCCAGAACTTACTCATTTCCTGTCGATTACGGAGTTTCGAAGATGATGAACGCCATGCAGATGCCAATGAACAACGCGATGCCGATGATGCCGATGATGGGCATGCCGATGATGATGGCAACCATGACCTGCAAGATGACCGACGAGGCCATGATGTGCACCATGAAGCCGGCCGCGGGCATGGACATGGCGATGTTCAAGAACAACGCCGAAATGATGGCGATGATGATGAACTGCGGCATGCCGATGATGATGCAGTGCGCCAACATGTCGATGATGTGCATGTCTGAAGACGGCATGGCGATGATGAACAGCATGTCGACCATGAACATGCCGATGATGATGCCGATGGGCATGCCTATGCCGATGATGAAGTGCGTCATGGAATGCAAGATGGAAGCCGACTGCATGACCTGCAAGATGATGCCGATGCCTGGCATGAGCATGGACATGATGAACAACTGCTGCATGCTGATGATGAAGATGATGAACGACTGCGCCATGCCGATGATGATGAGCTGCAACGGCATGCCGATGATGTGCTGCACCTGCTGATTGGTTTGGCGTGAAATCTAAAAAGCCCCGGCGAGTGCCGGGGCTTTTTGCGTTTCAGTCCAGGCGTTCTGGGTAGGTGATCACCAGGAACGCCACCGCCTCACTGTCTGCGGGGTTGCGGTAGCGGTGGGGCTGGTCGGCGTAGAACAGGATCGAATCACCGGTGGACAGCAGGTAGCGTTCCTCGTTGACGCTGACTTCCAGCACGCCCTGGGCCACCACCAGGTTTTCCTGGATCCCGGGCCCGTGACCTTCTGAAATTTCCTCGCCGAGGGCCTTCAGGCGTATCTCGTAGAACTCCGACTGGCGCGCCATATCGTAGGGAAACAGCGCCCGGCTGATGAAGCTGCCATCGGCACTCACCAGGCGTTTGCTCTGTTGCGCCGGCAGCAGCTCAACCCCTTCGAACGCTCGATTTTCCAGGAACGCCGCCACCGAGACTTTCAAGCCTTTGGCGATCTTGCACAGCACCTTGATCGACGGCACGCTGCGCCCGGACTCGATCTGCGCAAGCATCGCCCGACTTACGCCGCAGTTGCGCGCCAGGGCATCCAGCGACAGGTAGCGTTTACTGCGCAGGCGCTGCAGGTTCTGCGCGACGCACTGGCCGATGGCGTCATCGTCGCCGCTGTTGCAGTCCTTGGGTTTGGTGGGGAGGTCGGGCACTTCGGTTATCGCGTGCAGGAAATTCATCGCCTCACGCCCGGCGGGTATCGCTGGACGTGGTGACGTGTGCGGTGAACAGCGCGACCCCGGCCCGTGCCGCATACATCGCCCACATCAGTTCAGCCGCTGCGCGAGCCTGGCGGCGTTTGCGGTGGAGGGTGAAATCGATGACGGTGGCGGATGTTTGCATGACGTAAATCTCTGGGGACTCAATGGCTCTACAGTAATCGGTGCCGCTTATTTCCATAAATACTGAGTTTGCATTTGGTAATTCTATTTTGGACTTAACGCCGATGGGGGCCTGTGCGTTCATCAATGGTGACCCGCCGCGCTTCACGGGCTTCCCACCACAGACCTTGTGCCGGACCGAGCCCGTCGCAAAAACGAATTCCAAGGATTTACCCCCATGCCCCCCGCGTTTCCGTTCACCTCCCGAAAAGCCTGGCCCTTGCTGGGCTTTGGCGCCGCCCTGAGCTTCAGCCCGGTTTCCCAGGCCGACGACACATTGCAACTGGCACCCGTCGAAGTCAGCAGCGCCGAACTCAGCGCCGACGAACTGGCCGAGGTCCAGCTCAAGAGCGTTCCCGGCGCTACCAACTACATCGACATGGGCAGCGTCGATCAGGGGCGGGTGAGCACCAACGAGGACGTATTCAAGTACCAGGCCGGTGTTTATGCCAAGGCGGCAAACAACGAAGGGGTGAAGCTTTCGATCCGTGGCTCGGGTATCAACCGGGGCCCGGGCGCCCACGCTTCCGGCCTGTATGAAACCTTCGACGGCCTGCCACTGACCGGCCCGGGTGGCACGCCCTACGAACTCAAGGACCCGTTGTGGCTCAGCCGCGTTGAAGTGCTGCGTGGCGCCAACGGTTTTGACCAGGGCGCATTGGCCCTGGGTGGGGCAGTCAATTACGTGACCCACACCGGCTACGACGCGCCCAGGCTGCAAGTACGCTACGAAGCCGGCAGCCATGGCTACGGCCAGCGAGAGATCAGCTCGGGCCAGGTGCTGGGGGATGCCGACTACTACATCAGCCTCACCGACTCGCAATACGACGGTTTCCAGGACCACAGCGCCGGCAGCGGCAAGGGCATCGCGGCCAACTTCGGCTACCGCTTCAACCCCGACCTGGAAACCCGCTTCTACTTTCGCTACCGCGAAACCGACAACGATTCCCCCGGCAAACTGACCCGCGACCAGATCAGCCACGACCCGCGCGCCGCCGCCAGCCTCAACGTGGCGCGAGACTCGAAACGCACGCAACCGGGCTCGACCTGGATCGCCAACAAAACCACCCTGCACCTGGACGACAACGCCCGGGTCGAGGTCGGGCTGGCGTATCACGATTATCCGATGGACCTGCGCGAGGGCACCAACCGTCTCAAGGTTGCCTACACCGACGTCAGCGGCACCCTGAATTACATCCGCCAGGACACATTGTTCGGGCGTGACAGCAAGACCACCCTCGGCCTGCGCACCACCCAGGCGATGCCGAACAACGGCGGCTCGGAATTCGTGCGGATCCCCACCGGCAATACGGAGGGCTACACACCCGGCACCAGGACCCGCGACTACAGCTACCTGGGTTCGGACACCGTGCTGCATATCGGCAATGACCTGGAACTGCTGCCGGACCTGTGGCTGACCACCGGGCTGGCGGCGATCTATACCCGTCGTGAAACCGAAGTCAGCTACCCGCAGACCCACACACCCGTCAGCCAGCACGATTGGGATTACGCGCCCAGGGTTGGCCTGCGCTACGACTTCAGCCCCCAATTGCAGGTGTACGGCAACCTGAGTCGCTCGGTGGAACCGCCCCATGCGTGGTCGATGATCTGGGGTTCCAACAAGTACTTCCCCGTGGGCAGCGGCCCGGCCAGCGGTTTGCAACGTGAAGGGGTGAAGCTGAAAAACCAGACCGCCACCACCCTGGAAGTCGGCGGTCGCGGTGAAGCGTGGTTCGGTCAGTGGGACCTGGCGCTGTACCGCTCCGAGGTGCGCCACGAACTGCTCAGCGTCGAAACCCAGGCCGCGACGTCCACCACGTCCGCAATAATCGCCGAATCCAACGCCAGCCCAACCGTGCACCAAGGCCTGGAGCTGAGCCTGATCAGCCCGCTGTGGGACGGTGGCCGCACGGGCCAGCTCGCCCTGCGCCAGGCCTACACCTACAGCGACTTCCACTACCGCAACGACGACCGCTTCGGCGACAACACCTTGCCCGGCATCCCCAGGCACTACTACCAGGCGCAATTGCGCTACAGCCACCCTAGCGGTTTCTACACCAGCCTCAATGGCGAACATTCATCGCGGGTCGCGGTGGACTACGCCAACTCCTACTACGCGGCGGCCTACACACTGCTCGGCGCGACGCTCGGGTACGACGCGCCGAAGCACGACTGGCAAGCCTGGGTCGACCTGCGCAACCTGACCAACCAGCGTTACGCGAACACGGTCACGCCGGGTTATGACGACAAGGGGCTGGACGTGGCGCGGTCGACGCCGGGGGATGGCATGGGGGTTTACACCGGGGTTTCCTGGAGCTGGCGTTAATCCATAAAGTGTTTGATGTTGGCAGTGGGTGATTGCTGGCAAAGGGCACGTTCAGCGAACGAAGGCTGCATGCACCAGGCGCTGCAGCTGCGTTCGCTCCCACAGGCTCATCAGATCGAGCGGATTGGTGCCGTAACGTTGCCAGGTGTCCAGTGAACCTTGCCTGTTATCCGGTGCAATACAGCGCAGGCAGCACTCCAGAGCCATCCCGCAGGTTGACAGCGTGACCTGCCAGCCGTCGATGTCGACAACCATTTGCTCGTCGCTGGAGCTGACGGGTTTCAGCGTTCGAACCTCTAATGCCACGTCCTTGAGCAGTTGATAGGCCTCGCGGGTAGAGACCGTGTTGGCGAAGGTTGTCATGCGTGATGTCCTTGTATGAGTCGCAGAAGTGTCGCGTGCGCACTGGTCGCTTTCAAGGTGGGCACAGCAAGTCGCAGATTCATTGCAACCCATCACTCCATCCTTGCTCCCCCTTCGTTTTACTGTCATCGTTCGCGCAATTGGTAATCTTTCTTGTTTGAGAAATTTTTGCGCATGCATGACTTTCCTGTAGCTGATGGTGATACAACCCGTCGCCAGCAGACCATCACCACCCTCTACAGCGACCATCATTCCTGGTTGCACGGTTGGCTGCGCAAGAAACTCGGCTGCTCGCAACATGCCGCCGACCTGGCCCACGACGCGTTTATCCGCATCCTGCTGCTGGCCGATCCCCATACCATCAAGGAACCCCGCGCCTTCCTGGCCACCACGGCGGGGCGCTTGATGATCGATGGCGCGCGTCGGCGGCGCATCGAAAAGGCCTACATGGAAGCCCTGGCGATCCAGAGCGAAGATGCCGGCATGCCGGACCCGGCGGCGATTCATGTGGCACTGCAGGCCCTGGAACGCATTGCCGAAATGCTCATCGGCCTGCCCGCCAAGGCCCGCGAGGCATTCCTGCTCAGTCGCCTCGACGGGCTGACCTACAGCGAAATCGCCGAACAACTGCAGGTGTCTTCCAGCACCGTGAAGAACTACATCTCCAGTGCGTTGGTGCATTGCTATCACACCCTGCACGGGGCGGACCCGCTGTCGTGAGTTCCGAGCAGATCATCAGTGAAGCCGCCCGCTGGCTGACGTTGTTGCACGACGACCACGTGACCGAGGCCGACCGCGCGGCCTTCGAGAAATGGTGCCAGGCCGATCCACGGCATGCCGTCGCCATCGAGCGCATGCGCAGCCTGTGGGGCAGCCTCGACGAGTTGCCCGCCGCCCCGGCGCGCATGGCCCTGAACCGTGCATTTGCCCCACAGAAAACAAGGTTTGCCGCCCGTAGCACCCAGGCCGTCGCGCTGTTGGGTGTGTTGCTGTGCGGCTGGGCCGGGATTGAGCGCCTGCCGGTGTGGATGGCCGACCAACGCACCAGCGTGGGCGAACGGCGCCAGGTGGCACTGACCGATGGCAGCCAGGTACAGCTCAACAGCAACTCGGCACTGGACGTGAAGTTTGACGGCCACCAACGGGTGATCGAACTGTTGCAGGGCGAGATGTGGGTCGAGGTGGCCAAGGACGCGCAACGGCCGTTCGTGGTGCACACCGACCAGGGCACGGCCACGGCGTTGGGCACGCGGTTCCTGGTGCGCAAGGCCGAGGATGGCGCGACCGTGGTCACCGTGATCGAGTCCACCGTGGCCGTCAAAGGCACCGTTGCGGGCGACGTGAAAGTGCCGGCGGGGCAGAAGTCCACGCTCCAGGACGGCCGTGCCGGCACCCCACAACCCATCGGCAACGCCGACCCGGACGCCTGGACCCGTGGTTTGCTCAAGGTCGACGACCAACCCCTGAGCGAGGTCCTGCAAACCCTCGCCGGTTACCGCCATGGGCTGGTGCGCTTTGATCCGCAGGCGCTGCAAGGGATGCGCGTGTCCGGGGTATTCAAGCTCGACGACACCGGCGCGGCCCTGGCGTCACTGGCGGATAACCTGCCGATCAAGGTCGAGTACTTCACCGATTTGGTGGTGGTGATCAAGCCTCGGTAAAAAGTCTGAATAAAAACTGCTCTCATTCATACCCGATTTTCCGACATGGCCGTCATGACTAATAGAACCCCCATTTCCCAGGACTTCTCATGTCGCGCCTTGCTCGTCCTTTACAGCCATTGACCCTTTCAGTGGCGATGGCGTTTGCCGCCGTACCCCTGCTGACCGTTCAAGCGTCCTACGCGGCTGAAAGCGCTGCGTTCTCCATTCCCGCCGGTGACCTGAGCCAGGCCCTCAACAGCCTCGCCGAACAGGCGGGCCTGGTATTGGCCTTTGATTCGAGCCTGACCCGCGGCAAACGCAGCAATGGCCTGAACGGGCAATACAATACCGACGCCGCCCTGGCCCAAGTGTTGGCCGGCAGCGGCCTGCAAGCCCTGAAGATCGCCGACGACCGCTACCGTCTCGAAGCCATCCCGCACACCGATGGCGCCATGGAGTTGCAGGCCACCACCATCAGCGGCGCGTACCCGTCGGAAAGCCCCACCGGCCCGGTGTCTGGCTACGTGGCCACCCGCAGCCTGTCGGGCACCAAGACCGACACCGCACTGATCGAAACCCCGCAGTCGATCTCCGTGGTCACCAAGGACCAGATGCGCGCGCAGAACGCCGAGAGCCTCAACCAGATCCTGCGCTACAGCGCTGCCGTGATCCCGGAAACCCGTGGCTCCACCGCCTCGCGTCTCGACCAGTTGACCATCCGTGGCTTCACCCCGGCGACCTACCTCGACGGCCTGCGCATGCCGTCGAGCCGGGATGCCTTGCCGCAAAAAGACGCCTTCGACCTGGAGCGCGTCGAAGTGCTGCGCGGGCCGGCGTCGGTGCTGTACGGGCAGGGCACCCCCAGCGGTGTGATCAACATGGTCAGCAAACGCCCGCTGGACACGCCGTTCCATGAAGTCGGCGTCGAGTACGGGACCTTCAACAAGAAGCGCACGACCTTTGACTTGAGTGGCCCGCTGGACGACCAAGGCGTTTATTCCTACCGCGTTGCCGGCCTGTTCGACGATGCCGACGGGCAGATCGAGCACACCGAAACCCGTCGCCAGTCCCTGTCCAGCGCCTTCACCTGGCGACCGGACGAGAATACCTCGCTGACCTTGCTCGGGCACTTCCAGAAGGACCCCAAGGGCGCGTCCTACGGCTCGATGCCAGCCTGGGGCTCGGTGCTGCACAGCCCGACGGGGCGCAAGATCGACGTGGATTTCTACGACGGCGAGAAAAACTTCGAGAAGAGCGACCGCGAGTATTACTCCATCGGCTACGCCTTCGAGCATCACTTCAACGATGTCTGGACCGTGCGCCAGAATGCGCGCTACCTGCGCAGCGAAGGGCAATACCGCAGCCTCTACAGCAACTACCTGGAGAGCGATTACCGCACCATCCGCCGCTCGACCATCGCCAGCGACGTGAATATCGACGCCTATGCCCTCGACAACCAGTTGCAGGCCAAATTCGACACCGGGCCGTTGCAGCACACCGTGCTGATGGGCGCCGATTACCAGAACACCAGCACCGACACCAAGTCGGGCAGCGGCGTGTACACGGCAGGGCCTACGCTGGATATTTTCGACCCGGTCTACGGTGCGGCAGTGCCGGTGCCGGCGTACACCAGCGACGCCACCTCGCGCAGCGAGCAAACGGGGGTGTACCTGCAAGAGCAGATGAAGTGGGACAAATGGGTGCTGTTGATGGGCGGGCGTTATGACTGGGCCAGCACCGACAACAGTACCCTGGCGATGACCACCCAGAAAAAGACCAAGTCGTCCCAGGACAGCAAGGCCTTCACCGGCCGCCTGGGCCTGGTCTACCTGTTCGATAACGGCCTGGCGCCGTATGTCAGCTACTCGGAATCCTTCCAGCCGCAATCCGGCACGGGCTACGGCGGTTCGACGTTCCAGCCGACCGAGGGCAAGCAGACGGAAATCGGCATCAAGTACCAGCCGCCGGGCAGCAACAGCTTCATCACGGCTGCCATTTTCGACCTGCGCCAGACCAACGTACCGACGCTGGACCCGGACGCTTCCCACCTGTGCAACGGCTCCCGCTGCCAGATTCAGGACGGTGAAGTGCAATCCCGCGGGTTTGAACTGGAAGGCAAGGCCAGCCTGAACGACAACCTGGATATCACTGCGGCCTATGCCTACCTGGATAACCGCATCAGCAAATCCAACAACACCGTGCGTTATGCGCCCATCAGCGACATCGGTGTCGGCCCGGCGGTGGCTGCCGAAGGCACTACTACCTACGCCGTACCACGTCATACCGCGTCGGCCTGGGCGGATTACACCCTGCACGACGGCACGCTGAAGGGCTTCGGCGTAGGCGCCGGTGCGCGCTATGTCGGTTCTTCCTGGGGCGATACCGCCAACACCCTGAAGGTGCCGGGCTACACCTTGTTCGATGCAGCGGTGCACTACGACATCCCGCACATCAATCGTCAGGGTGACAACCTGCGCCTGGCAGTGAACGCCACCAACCTGGCGAATAAAGAGTACGTCGCGTCCTGCTATTCCTACTCGTGGTGCTGGTATGGCTCACAGCGTACCGTGCAGGCCAGCGCGACCTATCAGTGGTAAATAAAAAGGCCTTGGCGAAAGGATTCGGGAGCAGCATCGCCAAGGCCGAAAAACGTTAGTTCGCCACCGGCTCAATCAGCTTGGAAACCACCGGCGCCTGCCACTGCTCCAGGGCATCAATCAGGGCGCCGGGGTCTGCGTTGAACATCAGCATCCGGCTGTGTTCGACCTTCATGAAGCCCTCCTGCACAGCGTGATCGAGCAGGGCGCGCACCGGGTTGAAGAACCCCGCCGTATTCAGGCACGCCACGCCCTTGTGGTGTTCGCCGACCTGGGTCAGCGTGGCCGCCTCGAACAACTCCTCCAGGGTTCCCAGCCCGCCGGGCAAGGCAATGAAACCGTCGGCGCAGTCGCTCATGCGTGTCTTGCGGCTGCGCATGTCTTGGGTCACTTCATGGTGGGTAAGCCCGGCGTGGGAATGGCCGCGTTCATGCAGTAACTCGGTGATCACGCCGATGACTTCGCCACCTTCAGCCAGCGCAGCGTCCGCCACCACGCCCATCAAGCCCTTGTGGGTGCCGCCGTAGACCAGGCGTATGCCGCGCCGGGCGATTTCCCGGCCGAGGGCTTGGGCGCCATCCGCATAGCGCGGGTTGAAGCCGAAATTGGTACCGCAGAAAACTGCGAGGCTGCGCAGGGGAGTGGGCATGGGCATTCCAGGCGGGTGAGGACAGGCTGTCCAGCATGGCGCCACTCGCCGGTGGGCAAAAGAGCCAAGAACCGGCTGGCGGATCAGGCCATGAGTGCGTCCAGGATGCGTTTTCCAAGGGCTTCGGCGATGGCCTCGGACTCGATATTGGCAAAGCCCAGCAGCAGGCCGGGGCCGGTCTGGCCTTGAATATTCCAGTCGCTCAAGGCTTCGGCATAAATGCCGGCCTGCGCCAGGCGTTCCACGCACAGGCGGTCTGACTGTTGTGCATTGAGGCGCAGGATCAAGTGCATCCCGCCCGGCTGGGCGTCAATCGAAATATGCTCGCCCAAGGCCTTGCGCAAGCCCCTGGCGGTGGCCTCCCGACGCTCACCGTAGAGTTTGCGCATGCGCTGGATATGCCGCGCAAAATGCCCCTCGGTCATAAACGTTGCGACGATCGCCTGGGTCAACTCCGGGCAGCCCCCGAGGAAGGTCTGGCTGACATGTTCGAAGCGTTCCACTTGAGCTGCCGGCACCACCAGATAGGCCAGGCGGATGCCGGGGAACAACACCTTGCTGAAGGTTCCGGCGTACAGCACCCGGCCGTCTCGGTCCAGGCTCTTGAGGGCCGGCAGCGGGCGGCTCACGTAGCGGTATTCGCCGTCGTAGTCGTCCTCGATGATCCAGGCCTGCTGGCGACTCGCCCAATCCAGCAGCTCCAGGCGCCTGGGCAAGGCCAGCGAGACACACAGCGGGCTTTGATGGGCCGGCGTGACCACTGCGGCGCGGGCGCCTTTGCCCTGTTGCACGGCCTGGGATACCTGCATGCCATCCGGGTCCACCGGCACCGGTATGGCCTTGATATTCAGGTAATCCAGCAACGGCCGGGTGAACAGGTAGCCCGGGTCTTCCACCAGCACCCGATCGCCCGGTTCCAGCAGTGCGTGGGCGATCAGCCCCAGCGTATTGCGATAGCCCGAGGTGACGAAGACCTGCGCCGGCGAACAGTGGATGCCCCGGGCGACCTGCAAGTAGCTGGCAATCGCCGTGCGCAGCGAGTGCAGGCCGAACACGCACGGGTTGGCCATGTCGGCGACCTGGGTGGCCCGCACGCAGCGGGCGGCGATTTTCGACCAGATCTTGCGAGGGAACGCATCCAGTGCGGGCAGCCCCATTTGAAACGGCAACACGGCGGCCTTGTGCCGCACGGCATTCTGGTCGCTGGCCGTCATGGGGCGCTCCGGCAGGCTGGCCTTGATCCCTTCAGCCACCACCGTGCCGGCCTGGCCTCGGGCCTGGATATAGCCCTCGGCTGCCAGCAGCGAATACGCCGTGTCGATGGTGCCCCTGGCCAACCCCAACTCCTTGGCCAGGGCCCGGGCTGCGGGTATGCGTTCGCCCGGCTTGAGCAAACCGTCGGCAATCGCGCTGCGGAACCGCCAGTAAAGTTGCCGGTAAATCGGCTCCGCGGCGCCGGCGTCCAGCGGTGAAAAGGCCTTGATCGAAGTGCTCATCCGGCGGCGGGTCCTGTTCAGGTGGCGAAATAATCGTGCAGCGCCTGGTCGGTCTGGCGGCGCGTCTGGGCCAGAGTTTCCGGGCGGGAAGCGGTGCCTTCGACGGTGAAGAAGGTCACGTCATGCAGGCCGATCATGCCCAGTATGGTTTTCAGGTACGGCGTCAGGAAGTCCGGCTGGTGCGCGCGCTCCCCGGAAAACCGCCCGCCTGAGGCGATCGCGACGAACACTGGCCGGTCCTGCAACAGGCCGATCTTGCCCTGGGCCGAGATATCGAAGGTGCGGCGCACCCGTGCGATGTGATCGAGCCATAGCTTGAGGGCCGCGGGCACCGAGTAGTTATGCATGGGGGTGGCGATCACCACAATGTCGGCCAGCTCCAGTTCCTGAACAAGCCGCTCGGACTGGGCCATCGACCCCTCGGACGAGACGTCCACGAGGGACTGCTGGGACGTTGCATAAGGCTCGTCCACCGGTGCCAGGGCATTTGCGGCAATGCCGCGCTGGATCACCTCGGCGTCCGGGTGCCGCTGGCGCAGGCATTCAATGATCTTGAGGGAGAGGGCGTTGCTCTCCGACGCTTGCCCGCGAGGGCTGGCACTGACATGGAGGATATTCATGGTGCGTTGCTTCCTGGATGGATGGCCCTCAGTCTACGAACCCCATGACCCATGCCAAAGAGCCAAGAATCAAGATTCAGAGTAGGCCATATCCGCGCATTCATGGTCTGGTGTTCAAGCCAGATCATGGATCTTTTGGGGTAGGCCATGACGCCGCAAGATGGCGGCTTCATCCAACCGCTACAGGATTTCACCATGACAACGCGTCTCGACTACTCCAAAGCTTCCCCTGAAGGTTACAAGGCGTTCGGCGGGGTTTACGTCTACCTGCAAAACAGCGGCCTGTCCAAGGAGCTGATCGACCTGGTCTACCTGCGGGTTTCGCAAGTCAACGGCTGCGCCTTTTGCATCGACATGCACTCGCGGGACCTGCTCAAGCAAGGCCTGGCCGTGGACAAGCTGGTGCTGGTGCCAGTGTGGCACGACGCTGGCGCAGTCTTCACCCAGCGTGAGCGCGTGGCGCTGGCCTTTGCCGAAGCCGTGACCGCCAGTGATGTTTCGGACGCCGACTATGCGGCAGCGGCCGCCGAGTTCAGCGACAAGGAACTGGCTGACCTGACCTACGGCATCGCCTTGATGAATGCCTTCAACCGACTGGGCATCACCTTCCGTACCACGCCAGCGGCGGCTGCCAAGGCATAGCCAACGCTGATTCGGTGTGGCGGGGCTGCTCGCCACACACTCACTGTATTTCCTGAGGGCTCATCCCATGGCATGGCTACTGCTCGGCTTGGCCGGCATCCTTGAAATCGCCTTCGCGTTCGCGATGAAGGCCTCGGACGGTTTCACCCGATTCACCCCCGGATTGCTCACCGTCGTGACCGGCGTTTCCAGCGTGATCCTGCTGTCGATGGCACTGCGCACCCTGCCGGTGGGCAGCGCCTACGCGGTCTGGACTGGAATCGGCGCAGCGGGCACCGCGATCCTCGGCATGGCATTGCTGGGCGATTCCACCGCGCCATTGCGGGTTTTGTGCATCGTGCTGATCCTGGCCGGCGTGATCGGCCTGAAACTGGTCTCCGCCAACTAGTGCTGCCTGCGAGCGGGTATTTCTCGGAGATGGCCTTTTAACATTCCCACCCACTCTTTATCATCCGCCCCCAGCAACTCCGGCCATGGAGACGCTCCATTCACTAAGGAAGTCGTAATGCACATTGGAAAAATGCTGGGGTTGGCCCTGATCACGTTGTCGATGGGCGGCTGCGCCAGCTTCACGAAAGACGAAGTAGCACCCGTCACGCTGCCGTCGAAGGCCAGCTACGCCAACAAACCGAACGTCTACGTAGACTTCAAGTTCTACCAGGGCGAGCCGACAAATGCCGCCGCGGCCGAAGTCCCACAAGCGCGTGACATGCTCAAGCCACAGCTGCAGAAAGTCCTGACTGACTCCGGCCTGTTTGGTCGCGTGACCCTGGATGAATTCCAGAAGCAGCCAGGCGATTACAGCCTGCGCCTGAAGGTCTACAACCATCCACCGGGTGGCGGCCAACTGGTATTGGCCTTTATCAGCGGCTTTACCTTCACCATCATTCCGGCGCTGGGGACTGATCAGTACACCATGAAGCTGGAATCGGTGGACGCACAAGGCCAGGCACTGAGCACCGGCTCCAACCACGACTCGATCAATACCTGGATGGGCATCTGGTTCATCCCGTTGATGGCCAATACGCCGAAAGACGCGGTGACCGATACCTTCACCCGCCAGGTCAATGCCCTGCTCAAGCAAATGGTCGACGGTAATAACCTGAAGTATTCGGCGCTGGATGCCGGCGTGCCACGGGCGTGACACGTAACTGAACGTTTGAAACAGCTGCGAGGGCAGGGTGGCCGATCCTCGCAGCCCAGGCCTTACTTAAGCGCCTTGATGAACAACGGGTCGCTGTACAGCGACTTGAGCAAATCCCGCACCATCGGGTTGTAGGCGTTGGCGGCATTCGGGATCGCAATGAACCCGAAGAACGAACTGGGCCAGGTGTGATTCACTTCCTTGGTCGCGTCGTACACCACGTCATTGCCCTTGAGCAGGGTAAACCGCGCGGCCAGGGTGCCGTTGCCGGAGCCCATGCCTGCCGACAGCGAATTCTTCACCACCAGCACTTGCAGATGACGTTCTGCTTGCGGGTTCAGCAGGCCTGCCAGTTGCAGTTCCTGGGTGATTGCAGCCTGGATATGCGCCGGGATGCTGCCACTGGGCGAGCGGATCGGGTTGGCACGTACAGACAACGAGCCTTCGCCCGACGCGGCCGTCACCTGGGCATTGCTGACGGGTTGCAGCGGCGCTGCTTGCTTGAGGACCTGGACGTTATCGAAGTTCGGCTCGTATTGCGTCATGGTGACGCCGCAGCCTTGCAACAGCAGTGCGAGCAATGGGGTCAACAGTAGAAGCTTTTTCACGGCGTTTCCTTGCGTGAGTGTGGGAGAGCGCCGCGATTATCGTCAGGCAATGGGCCATCGGCAACCAATAGTGGCAAAATGCCTGAGTGGCAGCGCTGTTACTTGGTTCGGTTTCAGGTCGGAAAATTCATCGAGAAGGCAATTTGCTGGCCCCTTTGTAACAAAATTCTCGCCAAAATCACTTTTATTTTCAGGTGGTTAGGCGGGATGCAAATGCGCAATGTTGGAATCATGCTGATCGCCTGTTCCCTGGCGGGTGGGGCGGTTTCGGTTGAGGCACGGGAGCTGCGGGACAACGACAAGTACATGTGCAGTTGGGGGGCTGGCACCGCCGCCCGGGCCCAGGAATTGAAGCTGTCGGGCGTCTCGCTGTACGCCGCGCGGCAGAAGCTGAAGACCTACCAGTTCAAGAAACCCTGGATGCACATGATGGCCATGGGCATCACCGAGCAGACCTACGACAGCCGTTCGCGGGTCAAGCCCGAAGTGATTCGCCAGAGTTTTTATCAGGACTGTTTGCGCTACAAGCTGGCGCGTAAATGATTGCACCGCCCAGTACAAAATCTGCGTAAGCCTGTCCAACTTCGCCCCGGAGCCAGTCCTCATACTGGCCCCAGGTAACCGAAGAGGCACATGCCATGACCCGCTACGTCATCACTCCCAACGAAACCCCGTCCCTTGCCATCCACGGCGACGACGCCCGCTTCCCGCTGCGCCGGGTGTTCTGTGTCGGGCGCAACTACAGCGAACATGCCCGCGAAATGGGCCACGACCCCGACCGCGAGCCGCCGTTCTTTTTCATGAAGCCGGCGGATGCCGTGGTGCCTGCCGAGGGCGTGATCGCCTATCCGCCATTGACCGCCGACCTGCACCATGAAGTCGAGTTGGTGGTGGCCATCGGCAAGGGCGGCGTGGACATCTCCCCGGAAGATGCGTTTGCGCATATCTGGGGTTACGGCCTGGGCATCGACCTGACTCGCCGCGACCTCCAGGCCCAGGCGAAAAAGCTGTCGCGGCCGTGGGAATGGGCCAAGGCCTTCGATGAATCGGCACCCTGCACCCCGTTGCAGCCGGTGAGCGCCGTCGGCCATCCGGCCAGCGGGCGTATCTGGCTCAAGGTCAACGGCGAGCAACGCCAAGTGGGCGACCTGGCGGACCAGATCTGGTCGGTCAGCGAGGTGATCAGCCATGCGTCCAAATCCGTGGCGCTGAAAGCCGGCGACCTGATCTTCACCGGCACCCCGGCGGGCGTTGGCGCCTTGCAACCGGGCGATGTGGTGACCGCCGGGATCGACGGCCTGGCGGAACTGAGCTTCACCCTCGGCCAGGGTTGACGCTACAGTGGTGCCCAGGCCCTCCGAGAAGTACGTATGCCCGGCACCCGCATCACCACCTATGGCATGGAACAACGCAGCGACCGCTCCGACTTCTACATCCGCGACAAGCGGGGCAGGGCGGCGCTGACCAGTCCCCATCGCCACGAATATTTCCAGATCCAGATCAACCTGGGTGGCGACACCGTGCAGCACATCGGCGGTGCGGTGCGCCCGTTCCCGAAAAAGGCCCTGGCCTTTATCCTGCCCCATCGCCTGCATGTGATTCCCCATCCCGAAGACGGCGACTTCATGCTGATCAATTTCAGCCAGGGTTTTTTCCTGCCGCAACTGACCTGCGACCCGCTGGACCTGGAAGACATCCCCATCGGCCAGGCGCCGGAGCTGTCGCCGTTTCGCTTCCAGGAGCAGTTGGACTTCATCCTCGACGACGCGGCCTTCGAAGAAGTCAAAACCTGGCTGGAACACATGCGTAGCCTGGACGCCCACCGCAGCTTCGGCGCCCGGGAGCGGCTCAAGGGTTACCTGTTCCAGTTGATCGGGCTGGTGTGCCAACAGTACGCCGAACCGCTCCAGGCGTTCGCCGCCAACAACGCCACCCGGCGTGGGCGCAAGGATGCCCTGGCCCGGGTGCAAGGCTACATCCGCGAGCATTTGCACGAGCCGTCGCTGAACCTGACGGATGCCGCGGCGGCGGCGTTCCTGTCGCCCAACTACCTGACCCACCTGTTGCGCAAGGAAACCGGCAAACCCTTCTCCCAGTTGGTGCTCGACCGGCGCATGCAACTGGCGCGCACGCTGCTGCTCAACAGCCCGCAGATGATCGGCGCGATTGCGCACCGTTGCGGGTTTACCGACGAGGCGTATTTTTCCCGGTGTTTCCGCAAGGCCCACGGGCTGGCGCCGGGGCAGTTCAGGCGGCGTGAGCAGGATTAACGCGCAATCCGGCTGACTGTTTTACAAATCCACCACAACCGATGTGTTTCAATTTACATACAATTGGGCGTCTCGGTGAGAAGCTGGGCGACGATGTTCGCTATCAGAAACACAAGGTGCAATGAGTGTATGAGTGAGCTGGAACCCCCTCAATCCAACGCCTTGCGCTATTTTGGCGTCGGCGTTCTATGTGTCGCGGTGTTGTTGGGGACTTATTTCGTTCGGCTCAATGCCCAGGTCGACCGGCAGCGGGAAGAGGCGGCGGAGCGCCTGGCGTTATGCCGTCAGGCAGCCAGTGTTTCGCGCGCCACGCCCCAGGACGAACTTGTGTTGGTGGATCCGTGCAAACACCTGTATCAGCACTATTTGAAGAAGCCCACGCACTTTTAATCAATAACCTTATTTTTATCGCGGAATTAAACAGCGAAGTTTGTTTAACGATGCGCTGTTATTGCACCAAAAAGTGGCATTTCCAATAATCGGATCCATTAAAAAAGTGTGGTTATTGAATGACTTAGCGCTGTTTTAATCCGACGAAAGGTTGAAAATTATCTTGTTACAAGTTTTCCCGCTGGGTAATATAGCCGGGCGTTCACCTCCCACGGTTTATGCATTTTTAAATCCCAAGTTTCCATCAGCTACTTGGGATTTTTTTTGCCCGCGATTTGAGCGTTGTATCAATCCTCTACGTCGGCAAACTCTGCGCGCATCCGGCCATTGCGCTTGGCCTGGTACAGCAATTTGTCGACGGCTTCGACAAAGGCCAGCGCCGCGCCGCCCGGCGTTACCGTGCAAGTGCCTACGCCCAGGCTCAGTGTCAGCAGGTCCGACACCGCCGAGTGCTCATGCGCGATCTGCTGCTGGCGGATCAAGTGCAGGCAGCGTTCGGCCACGCGCCGTGCCGACTCGGCATCGGTTTCCGGCAACAACCACACAAATTCCTCGCCGCCGATGCGCGCAATGAAGTCCCGTGGCCGGTTGGCCGCCTGCGACAGCGTGCGTGCCACCTGGCGCAGGCATTCGTCGCCCTTGATATGCCCGTAGAGGTCGTTGTACTGCTTGAAATAGTCGATATCCAACAGGATCAGCGACAGCGGCAACTGGCTGCGCTGGGCGCTGGTCCATTCCCGCGCCAGCACGGTATCGAACATGCGCCGGTTGGCGATGCCGGTGAGGCCGTCCTGGAACGAATACTCCTCCAGCTGTTTTTGCAGGCGAATCAGGTGTTCTTCGGTCTTCTTGCGCTCGCTGATGTCGAACATGAAGCCGATCAGCGCCTGCACCTCGCCGTCCTTGCGCTCCACGTGCACCACGTCGCGAATCCACACGTACTCACCGCTGGCGGTCAGCGCCCGGTAATCGGCTTCATGATCGACCCCGGCCCGGGACTGCGAGACGCAGAAGTTGACCACGTATTCGCGGTCATCCGGGTGCATGCGTTCCACCCAGTCGTCCACGGTGGCCCAGCTCTGTGGCGTCCAGCCCAGCAGCGCCTCGATTTGCGGGCCGATGTAGCTGAAGGTCATGGTCGGCCAGTCGATGCGCCAGGGGATGGCCTTGGTCGATTCCAGCAACGTCTTGTACACAGCACTGTCGGGTTCGATCAAAGGTTCGATGCTCATGCGGGGTGCTCTCGGTGTCGGAAAAAACCAGAGCATCTGGCCATCATCGCCAGGAAGCAAGCCCTTCGCGTGGCATCGGATAAGAGGGGGGCTGTGTGGTTTTTCTGGCGTCAGCCGGCCAGCGGTTTTAGCCGAAATGCGCACCAAGTATCACTTTTGAATTAATTCCCGGGCAGTTTGAAAAAGCTCATCTACCCTAGACGGATCACGTCCTCCGAGCCCCGTACAGGGAAGGGTGCCCGCATGATTTCGATCGCCGAGTTTCGCCACATCATGGAGTCGGGCTTCCTGCCCCTCGCCTGTGACTGCTCATTGAACAGCGACGGTTCGCTGCGCATCAACATCTTCGACCCGGCCTCCGGGCGCGTCGACCTGCTGCTGCCCCGTGTGTCGCCCCAGGGTCTGGACAGCATCCGTTCCATCTCAAACCTGATTGGCGAACTGCGCACCGAGATCAAGGCCGGGCGCAGGGGTTTTGCAGCGGTCAGTTAGCGGATCAGGAGATCGCTTGTGCCGTCGGGGTAGTCACTACCCCGTAACCGCGCCAGCAGCAATGCTCGCGGTGCCCCGGCAGGAACACGCAGCCGCCAAGGTTCATGAGCAGGACGGCGGCAACCAGCAGTGAAATTCGACGAGACATGGTGATTTCCTCAAGGTGATGGACGTCGCCAACCAACAGAAAGCGCCTGTCGATTACCAACGGTTAGCCCTTGAACGCGGCCATATGGATAAATCCGTCGCGACCTTTCAACAATTTCATCAACTCCCCGCAAACCCTGGGCAATACTGGCCCTGCCTGCCGTCCTGAGCGGTCGCGATAAAAAGTTCTTTTTGTTGCGACGGATTTTCGGACACCTGCCGTTCAACCCTACAACTGCGATCACTGGCGATCGCCGATGAAGGAGTTGTCATGAGACTTGCACGACCGCTGGCCAAATTACGTTATGCCCTGTTGATCCCGCTGGCACTGGCCGCCCTGGTCAGCACGCCGACCTTTGCCCAGACCGAAGTGATCATCCGCGAAGCGCCACCGCCGATGCGCGTCGAGGCCGTTCCCGTCGAACGCCCTGGCTATGTGTGGGATCGCGGGCACTGGCGCTACGAAGGGCGCGGTTATGCCTGGGTACCGGGCCACTGGCAGCCGGTGATGCGCAACGCCCGTTGGGAACCTGGCCACTGGGAATCGCGCGGCCCCAACTGGTACTGGAGAGAAGGGCACTGGATCCGCTGAGCATTCCGTCAACCTGACCCTTAGCCACCGGACCGAGACTTGCCCTATTGAAAGACACTGATCCGGACGTTGAGCTGTTGGCCCGCATCGGTAACAACGAACCGGCGGCCATCAACGAAATGGTGACGCGCAAACTGCCGCGTTTGCTCGCGCTCGCCAGTCGGATCCTCGGGGATGCCGACGAGGCCAGGGACGTGGCCCAGGAAAGTTTTCTGCGTATCTGGCGCCAGGCTGCAAGCTGGCGCAGTGGCGAAGCGCGTTTCGACACCTGGCTGCACCGCGTGGCACTCAACCTGTGCCACGACCATTTGCGTCGGCGCAAGGAGCGCCCGTTGCGCGATGAGGAGGCGATGAGCGAGGTGGTCGACACAGCGCCTGCGCCCGATGAACAGCTGGAAGCGGCCGCCCGCAGTGAGCACATGGCGGCGGCGTTAGCGTCGCTGCCTGATCGCCAGCGTGAGGCGATTGTGTTGCAGTATTACCAAGAGCTGTCGAATATCGACGCCGCGGCGCTGATGAACATCAGCGTCGAGGCACTGGAGAGCTTGCTGTCACGGGCCCGGCGCAACCTGCGCAGTTACCTTGACGACACACCCGGGCCCGTGAC
>NZ_JACAOM010000114.1:0-24520 GCF_013386245.1 Pseudomonas sp. 21615526
GCTGCATCGGCGGCGCGGGGCACCAGGCGCGCTTTGCGCCCTCCCCGCCACCACTCCCCGCAAGGCGCAACGATAGCGCCCACAGCAACGCCCGGGCCCGGGCCATTCGCATAGTCATCAAAGAGGAAAGTCAGGCAAGTGTTGCGCGCCGGCATTGCACCTGGCGCTGTAGCGTTCGGCGTGGCGACTGCCCGGCGCATTCAACGCCGGACAGTCGACAACCTGGTCGGCAGATGCCGCACCGTCATTCAGTGATCTTCTCGAAGTTGTTGTAGAACAACTCGCTGTCACGCCCGTCGGTCATGGTCTGCAGCGAATAGCCGCGGTTCAGGCGTGCGCCGCCGTCACGGGTCAGTGGCGCCCATACGACGTTGGCCCGACGCATCGTCGAGGTGCTCATCAATTCGTCGAAGGGGACGGAAATATAGATACCCTTGTCGAAGCTGCCTTCGCCATATTCTTCCTTCGAGGCGGTGGTCAGCGTCACCCAGCCACCAAACTTCACGCCGTTCTTGAACTGGCGCGAGATGTCGACGGTGGTGCCCCAGTCCCGCGCCAGGTAACGCCCCACACTGACGGCGGCCAGGGTGTCATAGGGCAGCTCGGTATAGCTGGTGACATGGCCGGTGATGGTCTGGTAATCCCGCAGGCCGAAGCCCTGGTTGAAATCACGCTGGCGCACGAAGTTCAGGTCTGCGCCCACTGACCAGTGCTTGCCCGCCGGCCGGAACAACACCTCGCCTCCCACCCCGGCGTACATGGACTCCAGGTAGCCGCCGTAGACCATGCCATACAGGTCGCGGTCCAGGCGCTGCGCATGGTTGACCTGGAAGTTCGGCATCGTCACATCGGACGTGGTCATGTATTGGCGCAGGTCGGTGCGTACTCGCGGCAACCCGCTGGGTGCGTCGTAGGTGAACTTGTCGTAGTTGTTCAGCAGGTTGGCGCTGAGCAAGCCGCTCCACCAGGTATTGCGGGTAAAACGGTACTCCGCGTCGGCGTCGGCAGTGAACTGATAAAGCAAGCCGTCGGGGCCACCGATGTTCTGCTTGTAACCCAGGCCGAGGCCATAGTTGAACGGCTCGGATTGTCTGCTGTAGAGCGTGGTTTCCCGATGGGCAACCGCCGGGTTGACCTCGGTATTACGGTGCAGGTCCGTCAACGGTTGCTGGTTGTTCACCACGGCGCGGAAGGTGGCACGGGGCACGCTGGTTTCTTCGATGGGCATGTCATAGCGCTTGTTCACCAGGGTGAACCAGTCGATATCCTGATTGGCGCTGTTGTCGAGAATCCGGCTGGCGCGTCCCACGGCCTTGGCTGAATAGAAGTAGCGTTGCTGCTCGCCATACACCATCAATTCCGAGCCGCGCCGGGCAATGCGCTCCACCTTGTAGCCGGCATTCTGCTGCAGCCTGTCGGCGACGTTGGCCCAGTTGACCTGGTCGGCCGGGGTGGTGGGCATGCGCGTCGGCAACGGTTCGGCGGGCGGGTCATAGGTCTTGACCGGTGCCTTGCGGCTGACAAAGTTGGTGTGCAGGGTGATGCCGAACATCGCGGTATTCCCGCGTTCCCAGGCCGCACTCAGGTCGACGCTGTCAGCCAGCTTATAGACCACGCCAATGTTTACCGGCGAGTCCTGCTTGATCGGGTTGTCCAACGGCTCGTGCTTGTAGTCATTGCCCTCGTATTCGAGTTTCAGGCTCAGGGGTTCCCAGGGCGTTTGATAGGCGATCCCGCCGAACAACGAAGGGCGGCCCCTGAAATAGGCGTTGGAGTTCACGTCCCCTGCCCTGGCGACGACCGCAGTGCTCTTGGGCCGGTCGTTGAACTTGCTGCCGAACACCGACAGCGGGTTGCCGAAGTCGCCTCGGTTTCCCAGGTAGCCCCAGGCGATGCCTAGGCTGAAATCCAGGTTGCCGTGGCGCTTGTTGGCGACAAAGTATTCGCTGGAAAACAGCCCGGTACCGCCGATGTCCCGGGCACCGAAAGCCACCTGCGGTGCCCACCGGCTTTCCTCCCAGAGCCGCGCCTTGAAGTCGATGGCCTTGTCCTTGAAGCTCTGGCTTCCGCTCAACGCCTCGGCGCCGTACCTGCGGTTGCTGATGGCGGTATAACGAAACGAACCCTCCAGCCAATCAAACGGTTGCAGGGAAAAACTGTAGCGCGAGTAGGGATCGGTGCGGTTGGCGTTGGCGCTCAACTCTCCCGCCGGGGCCATGCGTGCGGTGGGGGTCTGTAGCAGGCCCACGCCGCCGAAATCATTTTGGGTGTAACGGGGGTCACCGTGAGCCAACCCGCAAGGCAACAGCAGTACAGCCGCAAAACGTAAATTCAAGGGTTCACCTCAGCCAACGGTTGAGTGGCGAAAAACTCGGCCAGTTGTTGGTTGAGATCAGGGGTCGGCGTCTCAAGGTCGTCGCTGCGGATCGGCACCAGGATCCTGCTGCCGGGGGCCGCCACCACGCCGTCCTCGCGATTCCACGCCGCCACGCCCACGCGCCGTACCTGGCCGTCGGGCTGGATCAGCCACAGGTCATCGCGCGCGGCGTCATCGAGGACCGTGCAGTCGCCAACATAATCCCGCACCTCGCGCATGGCCCGGTACGGCACATCACAGGACTGCGCGACCGCCCCGAGCACCTGCACGGTGGACGGCCTCACGGGGTAGACCAGCCGGTCCCCGTCATCCAGCAATGCGTTGCGCGCGAACCCCGTCTCCACGGCGATCGGGTCCAGCACTTGCACCTGGCGGCCGGTGACCGGCAACTGTTCGACCTGTCGATACAGACGCGCACTCAAGTCCGCCCGGGAGCCACGGTCATCCAGCAAGGCCCCTCGTTGCAGCAGTTTTAGATCGAACAAAACCCCTGCCTTCAAGCGTTCCTGCGTGCTCACCAACGACTGGTGCAGCCACGCGGCGCCCAACCAGTAGCTTTCTGCATTGGGTTGGGCCACACGAATAACGTCCAGCAAACGCGCACCCGGCTTGACCTCGAAGGCGCCAGGGCTGCGCACATCGCCACTGACTGTAACGGCCGCCTGGCCAGTGCCAGGGCCGATCAGCAACAGGCCCAGCCATAAAAGCTTCGAACACTTCATCGGGCTGCCTCCCGGTCGGGACGCAATTGCACGATTTTCAGGGCCAACCGGGGCGTCAAATGCTGCTCGCTGCGCCAGATGAAACCATCCTGCGAGTCGACCCAATAATGGTTGGTGGCGCGGAAATTCAAGGTGGGAACGTCCACCTGCTCGTCGATGCGCAGCAAGGCGTAATCCTTGTCCAGAATGCGGAGGGTCTCGATACCGTGGCTGCTGAAACGGCTGTTGACCGCGATACCGATTCGGTTGCCGTCGTAGAGGTCGATCCAGCGTGTGCCGGTGTAGCCGTCGGGCAGATGCTGGAGGCCGCGCTTGAACGGCGATTCGCCACTGAAACGCGTGCCATCCAGGGAAACACCCAGCCCGACAGTGCGTACCACCAGGCCGTCACGCATCATCACCACTTGCTTGCCGGAAGCGACCCAGAACTGCAGGTCGCCCCGGCGCCGGGCCATGGCCATCACGCCCTCGCTGACGGCGGTGGTCACCAGGATCTGCGGGTATGGCACCGCGTCGACCTGGGCGCGGGTCACGTTGATCGGGGCCGGGCCCGTCACAGAAGTTTCGAGGGTGTACCACGACGCCCTCATCAACGGGTTACACCCGCACAACAAGAGCGCCATCGACAGGCAGGCGCTGGTAGGCAACATTTTCACCACGGGATAACGCCTTATCTGCTGTTGACTTCGCTGAGGTCATTGGCCGATCGGGCACCAATTCCAATGGCACTGGCGGTCGGCAGCAACTGGCTGATCAGGCGGTTCCAGCGCGTCACGCCGGCCGGCCCGACGTACACGATGTCCTGGGGTTGCAAGTCGAACCGGGTGGCCAGCACCAGCGCGGAAGGTGACTGGGCATCGAGCTGGAACACCTTGGCCGGTTCGGCTTCCAGGTTGTCCACGCCGCGAATCACATAGACCGCATTGCCATTGGAAGTGGTCTGGTTCAAGCCGCCTACGGTACCCAGGGCATCGGTCAGGTTGATCGACTTGCCCTTGAAGCTCAGGGCCCGGGGCTGATTGACTTCGCCCATCAGGTAGACACGTTTCTGGTCGTTATAGGGCAGGTACAACCGGTCGCCGCCCTTGAGGTAGATGCCCTGCAGTTGCGAGCCCTGGCGATTGAGGCTGTCCAGGTCAAGCGTGTACTCACGGCCGTCGCGCGTCAGGGTCAGGCCCGAGAGGTCGGCATTCGTGGGGTCGACACCGGCGGCCCCAATGGCCTCGACGGCGCTCAATGGCGTGGTGGTGATCGGCTGTTGCCCGGCCTTGATCACCGCCCCGGTCACCACCACTGTCTGGCTGGCAAACCGCAGGACGCTGACGTCGACCTGTGGGCTTTCAATAAATTGCGACAAGCGCCCGGCGATAAAGGCCCGCAGCTCTTCGATGGTCTTGCCGGCCACCGGGACGTTGCCGATATACGGATAAAACAACGTGCCATCGGGGCGAACCAGGCGCCCGTTGGCGTCGATCTGCTGTTGCGGCCCGGACGGTGCCGTCAACTCGGGATGATCCCAAACCGTGATAAACAACAGGTCATTGGCACCGACGCGATAGCCACCGGGCACATAAGACAACAGTTCTGCCGGCACCGATTCACGAACATGCGTGGCGGCATCCATGGCAATCAATTTGGGGGTGATGGGAATCAACTCTACCCGAGTACTTTCGGAAGAACCCTCACTGGACATTTGACTGGTGTCCATATGTTGACCAGGCGAAAACATGCAGCCGTGCAAGCTGAAACTTGCCAGCAAAAGAACAGGTAACCTACGAATCATAATGGCACTACGCTAGTCGAGGGCGAGTCTAAAAAAGATCACCCAGAAGTTCCGGGTGATCTTGAACAACACACATTGCGGGTTATTAGTTGGTACCGGTGGTACCGCCTGTACCGGTGGTGCCGCCGGTGCCGGAAGTACCGCCATTGGAACTGCCGCCCGAGTTGGAAGCCGCCGCCGCAGCGCCGACTACCGCGGTACCGACCCCGACGGTTTCACCGAGCGTCACGCCGCCCACGAGCGGGGTGCTCAACGACAGGGGCTCGCTCGCGCCGGCCGCATCGCTCAAGGCCTCGCTCGCGACTTCACCTGCCGCCAATGCCGCAGTACTGCTAAAGGCCAGCACGCCGGCCAACAGTATTTTCCTCATATCAGACTCCTTCTCGATATTTACCCCTTATCAAATAATGCAATAAGGGCGTAGTGATGGAACGGAGATAAACAGGCTATGCAAACTGCGCAAAGATCCTGTTGGATCACGCACTTAACCTCCTCGAAATCATCTCACTTGTGGATAGCTCAAACCACCAATGTTAATAATCGTCAGGATTAAACAACGGGGCGTACCGATAACCCGCGACCAATACCGTAATACTCGAAACCATTGGCTTTCATACGCTGCGGATCAAATATATTGCGGCCGTCAAAGATCACCGGCGTGCTCAGTTTTTCTTTTATCAAGTCCAGGTCCGGGGCCTTGAACTCCCGCCATTCGGTCACGATCACCAGCGCATCGGCACCTTGCAACGCCGCTTCCTTGGTGCCCATCAGCAACAGGTCTTCGTTCATCCCGTAAATGCGCTGGGTCTCGGCCATCGCTTCGGGGTCGAATGCCTGGACCCGGGCACCCACGCTGCGCAGTTGTTCGATCAACACGCGGCTCGAGGCTTCGCGCATGTCATCCGTATTGGGCTTGAAGGCCAGGCCCCAGATGGCGAAGGTCTTGCCCTCCAGCTGGCCGCCGAAGTGGTGGTGAATGTGCCCGAACAGGTGCTGCTTCTGGCGCTTGTTGACTTCCTCGACGGCAGACAACAGCGTTGCCTGATAGCCGATCGACGACGCGGTGCGCTCCAGCGCCTGCACATCTTTCGGGAAGCACGAGCCGCCATAACCGCAGCCTGGGTAGATAAAGTCGTAGCCGATCCGTGGATCGGAGCCAATGCCTTTACGAACCGCCTCAATGTCGGCGCCCAAGCGTTCGGCGAAATTGGCCATTTCATTCATGAAGGAAATCTTGGTGGCCAGCAGGCAGTTGGCCGCGTACTTGGTCAGCTCGGCACTCCTGATGTCCATCGTGATGATCTTTTCGTGGTTGCGGTTGAAGGGTTCATACAGCTCCCGCATGCGGTCCACGGCGTAACTGCTGTCGCTGCCGATGATGATCCGGTCGGGCCGGGTGCAGTCGGCGACCGCCGAACCTTCCTTGAGGAACTCGGGGTTCGAGATCACGTGGAACTCCACCTCGAGCCCCCGCGACGTCAACACCTCGGACACCTTCGCCCGGACCTTGTCCGCCGTCCCCACCGGCACCGTGGACTTGTTAACGATAATCTTCGGCTCGGTCATGTTGAGCGCAATGGTCGCGGCAACGGAGAGCACGTACTTGATGTCGGCGCTGCCATCGTCATCAGGCGGGGTGCCCACGGCGATGAACTGCACCTCTCCATGCCGCACGCCTTGCGCGGCGTCGGTGGTGAAGTGCAAGCGTCCGGCATCATGGTTCTTCTGGACGAGCGCACTCAGCCCGGGCTCAAAGATCGGAATAATGCCGGCCTTGAGGTTCTCGACTTTAGTCGCGTCCACGTCGACACAACACACCTCATGCCCCGCGTCGGCCAGCACCGCTGCCTGCACCAGACCCACATAGCCGATTCCAAATACAGTTACATTCATTTCAATCTTCCTTTAAACAAGCTCGAGGCGGCCATAGCGGTCTTCAAAGCGGATGATGTCGTCCTCGCCCAGGTACGAGCCCGATTGGACTTCAATCAGCTCCAGCGGGATTCGCCCCGGGTTTTCGAGGGAGTGCACAACGCCAATGGGGATGTAGGTGGACTGGTTCTCGGTCAGCAGCACTTGCTTGTCGGCGATTTGCACATTCGCGGTGCCGGACACCACGATCCAGTGCTCGGCCCGGTGGTGGTGCAGTTGCACCGACAGCTTGTGCCCCGGCTTCACCGTGATCCGCTTCACCTGGTACCGATAGCCCTGGTCCACCGAGTCATATTTGCCCCACGGCCGATAGACTTCGCGGTGGCTGGTGCTCTCGATCCGGTGCTTTTCAGTCAGCTGCGCGACTATTTTCTTGACGTCTTGCGCGTGATCCTTGGTGGTCACCAGGATCGCGTCGGCAGTCTCGACGACCACCACATCATTGATCCCTGCAACCGTGACCAGGCGGTGGCTGGCATGCACATAGCTGTTGGTGACGTCCTGCAGCAGCACGTCGCCCTGGGTGCAGTTCTGGTTCTGATCCTTGAGGCCCGCTTCCCACACTGAGTCCCAGGCACCCAGGTCGCTCCACGGCGAATCGAGGATGACCACCGACGCGATGTGGGTCTTTTCCATCACCGCGTAATCGATCGACACGTTGGGCGCGTTCACAAAATCCACCTGGCTGAGCCGGGTGAAATCCTGGTCATGGGCCGCGTTGGAGAGGGACAGTTCCGCGGCCACCATGATCTCCGGGCTCAGGCGCTCCAGCTCGGCCTTCATCACCGAGGCGCGGAACATGAACATGCCGCTGTTCCAGAAGTAGTTGCCTTGTTCCAGGTAGCCTTGCGCGGTCGCCAGGTCGGGCTTTTCCACGAAGGCATCGACATGCGCGGCGCCGTCCACCGCAGCCTCTTGAGTACGGATATAGCCGTAGCCGGTCTCCGGTTTGGTGGGCACAACCCCGAAGGTGACGATCTTGCCTTTGTTGACTTCCACCTTGGCCAGCGTCAAGGCCGCATTAAAGGCTTGGGTATCGCCGATCACATGGTCCGCCGCCAGCACCAGCAGGATCGGATCGTCCCCATCCGCCAGCGCCGACAGGGTTGCCGCCGCAATCGCCGGGGCGGTGTTGCGGGCGGTCGGCTCAAGGAGGATTTTCTGCGGGATCACGTCCAGTGATCGACTTTGCTCGGCCACGATGAAACGGTGTTCTTCGTTGCACACAATGATCGGCGGGCTGACGGTCTCGCCCTCTATCGACAGGTTCTTGATGCGATCCAAGGTGGCTTGAAACAAACTCAAGTCACCGTGCAGCGCAATAAACTGCTTTGGTTTAAGCGCTCTTGAAAGCGGCCACAGGCGCGTGCCTGAACCGCCAGACAATATAACTGGGATCATAACGATTACTCGATGATTAAAGGCAATAAGAGCGGATTGACAAACAGCCGAAACTTAAGAAGTGAATGACTTCACATAACTGATCAAGCGGTCCCTTTCGGTAAAGTCCAGTGAACTTTCGGCACTGCTGTAGTTAAGCGCCGAATCAATCGCCGAAAAGAACGCATCTTTATCATGGGCGATAAACACAGAGGGAAGGTCTGAAAAGTTTTCGGCGGTGTCGTACTGGTGATTATTGATGTGTTCACCGCGCCGACTGTCGCGCGGGACAATAACAATCGGTTTGCCCAGTTCAAGGGAGCGAATGATATTGCCCATGCCCGCATGGGAAACAATCACCTTTGACGCATTGAAGTTTTTGGAAAACAGCGGCTCGGCGATGGTCTTGTAAGCCGTAATGCGCCCCAGGTCATTTTCGTTATTGCCCACCTGGGCAACAATCGGGACCTGCGGGTTTGCATGACTCCACTCATGCAAGTAGCCGAGCATTCTTTCAAAGGGTGCTTGAGTGCCAACGCTGCAAAATATCATTTATACAATCCTCCCTTTATATTGGGCGCGGCTGTTTTGCGACAGCGTGGGCCACTGGGTCAGCAACTCATCGACAAAATACACAGCGATCCTGCCGGACAACGAGAGCTTCTTGGGATTGGCAATGCTGTCGATCCACAGGGTCTTTTTGCCCATCAGTTTTCCCGCGACCAGCCCCAGCAACCCCGGTGCCGCCCCGGTGGAGATCACGTACCTGGCCTTGCTGCGGTAAACGATCGCAAAGATCTGGCAAAAGCCCTTGATGATCTTCAACGGTTCACTGCGATTAAAGTCCGGGACTTGCGCGAAGGCATGGGTTGGATACTGCGAGCCAATGCTGATATCCACGGTGGCGATGGTAACTTTTTGACCGTCGAAGGCAGGCAGCAACTTGCTCATTTGTACCCAGTGCCCACCTCCAGAACAAATCAATAAAACATCACTTGATTGACTCATGACGGTTCCCTTCCTGTCAGGTGTAATAGACATCATTAAATAGTGGCGGCAGTTCTTAACAGTTGGGCCTGGCCTTTCCAGCTGGTTATTCGCTTGGCTTTGAGCAAGGCCGATTTCTCTTTATAGGTTTCTTGATTGGCGATGAGCTGCGCGACGCCGGCCTTGATGGACAGCGGGTCCAGGGTGTCGACAAACACCGCCGCCTCGGAAAACAACGAGCGCAGTACCGTGGTATTCGAAAGCGCCATCGGCCTGCCGGCGCTGACCGCTTCGTTGGCCACGCTCAGTTGGACGTTGTCGCGGGTGGTCAGGCCGAGCACCACATTCGCGTGGCACAGCAGCTGTTCAAAGGTCGCCTTGCTGAGGAAGCCGGTCAGCTTGATGTTCTCGGGGAGTGACGCCACGAGCTCCTCGGAGAGCTTGCCCTGATGCTTGCCGGTGATCAGGAAGTCGACACCGGGCATTTCCCGGGCGGCGTTGATCACGATCTCGATCGGTTCATCGATATCAAACGAGCACGGAAACAGTACATAGGGTGTCTCGCGCTCACTGGCGGGCGCCGCGTGAAAGTCACACGGCAAGTCTTCCAGGATAAAGATATTGGTGTCCTTGACGCCCAGGCCGGCCAACTCTTCTTTGACTTTAAAATTATGAACGACGACGGCATCGATTCTATTCAACAGCGCTACCGTGCCCGGAAAGCCTATCCATTGTTTGCGCAACAGGCTGTTGTGGGCATCGGCGATAATCTTCAGCCGCCGGTTGAATATAAACTTGTAGGCCAGTGCTATATGCAATACCGGGCTCGGCGGCAACTGCACCCACAGCACGTCAGGCGAACCGGCCAACAGGGTCTTCAGGGTTTTAAACGACTTGATCAAGTAATCCAGCGGCCGCGCGGATTTCTTCTTGAACTGGTTGGGCAGATGCAGAATGTCATACGCCCAGTATTGCTTCATGGTATCGGCGCGTCGTTGATAGCCAATCCATGCAATCATTAATGATTTCACGTCAGAGTCCTGCATAAATAAAGGTGGGGCCAGTGAGATTGCTTACACTGCAAACCAGATCGGAAAGTCGGCGTTGTATCGAATGGTGTTGTTTCTGAAGCGGATATGTTTGGCCGGGTTGCCACCCACGATCGAATACGCTGCAACGTTGCGCGTGACCACACTGCCCGGATAAACAACCGCGCCTGTTCCGATGGTGACGCCTGGCATCACCATCACATTGGGAAAGATCCAGGCATTGTCTTCAATCAACACCGGCTTCCCCACCAGGCAACTCATGGGGTCATCAATATCGTGGCCCAGCGTATAAATCCGGGTGTTATGGGAAATATTGACGTTGTCGCCGATGCGGATGCCCGCCCGGTTATCCAGGTAGCAGTCGTAATTGACCGTGCAGTTTTTCCCGACCGAGAAGTTGCCGAAGGAGAAAAACACCACGTTGCGGTGGATCGTGGTCCGGGCGCCCACCCGGCATCCGGTTGCCCGGAGCAACGCGCGTCGCAGATTGAAAAACAACGCCAGGCTGAGCAGCGTATTGAACAGCGCAACAGCGGCCTTCTTGATGTTCAGCTTCAGGTTCTTCATCTACTCGCCCTGCCCTGCAGTATCCGTTACGCGCTGTGAACTCATCACAAAATTCCTGAAGCGGATATTGGTACTCACCGGCGTGGCGAAAGACGGGTTATTGCCACCGAAGAACGTCGAAAACAGCAAGCCGTCGATGGTGATCTCCGGCGTGTCTCTAAACGTCAGCCCGGTTTCCGAGTGCACCAGCTGGTTGTCGTACCAAATGGAAATCACACCGTCGGCCTGCCCCGGCGTATTCAACTTCACCAGTTGCTCCAACCTGTGCCATTGCCCCACCGTAAAGATCCAGGAACCCAACCCGACTGCCGTGCCCCAGGTTTTACTGGTGGGCAAATACGCGTAAATGGCGCCGGCGCCCTTTTCTTTCCAGATGTAGCGCGTGGAAAAGCCGTCATGGCCGTTCGGTATCTTGCCGCCCGTATTGCCGGTGCCACCGTAGAGGCCCGGGAGCTTGCCGCCTTTTACAAAGTCGAAATTCCTGTCGAACTTCAACTCATAGGTCAGTACCAGGCATTCCCTGCCCGGTTGCGGCAGTGGGGATTTGAATTCAATGCCGCCGTAGGGCAACCCAAGGCGCACCATCGAACCCGGGTCATAGGAGCCGGCCGGAAAATGCACGGCAATGTCCTTGATCTTTTGGCTGTAGGCCTTGTTCGTCAGGTTGGCCCTGCCCTTTATGCTGCTTTGCGCCTGGGGCCCGTCGGCCATCTGCGAAATGTCCGGCAGTGACGGGTAGATGTTCTTGATGCCTGGCTCGCAACGGTCGTTCAACTCAGATGCGCCGCTGGCAGCCACCTGCAGGGCGCACGCCACAATAAGTAGCGTCGAGGCTGTCTTTTTCACGTCGGTTGCCCCTCCACTTTATTTTTCATCGACCCATTTCAAAAAGTCGTCGACCGCTTTTTGCGCAAGGGAAGAACGCTGGGCGATCTCCTGCTTGAGGTGCTCGGCCATTTTCGCCTTGGATTGCCGGAATTCGCTGATGGTGGCCTTGATCACCTCAGGGTCTGGGGTGCTGACCAGCCGGGTGCCCTGCGGCAGCATTTCATGGACTTTTTTCAGCTTGTTTTCGATTTCAACCGCGATGGTGGGAAAGCCCAGGGAAGCCGGCAGCAGTACACCGTGTGCACGGGCGCTGATGATCACGTCGGACTCGACGATCAGTTTCGCCATGAAGGTTTCGGGCGTATCGCCCGCCGCGTCCCAGCACAACCATTCGAACGTGTGGTACTTGTCGATCAGGTGCTGGTCACGTTCCTTGTACAGCGAGACCAGGCGTACCTGCTCGCCACGCTTGGCGAGCTCATCCGCGGCCTGGACCATCGCCTTGATGAACTGTTGCCCGTTCGCGTCATGGGGCCAGTCGCGCAGGATGAAGGACAGGTACTTGCCCTTCTTGAGGCTGCCGACCTCCAGGTCTTTGCTGGAGATCCACAGGTCGGAAAGCAGGCTGGGGTCGGTGTACACCTCGACGTCGGACTTTCCGAAGGCTTTGCAATGCTGCTGGCTGGTACCGTCCCGCACGGAAATGTAGTCACAGCGATTGATCACGCTGACGGCGCGGGTCAGCAGCTTGCCGCCGCCATCGAAGGGGCCCAGGCCAATGCAGAACGCTGCCAGGCGCCGGTGGAAATAGATCCTGTCGACACCACCGCGCATCCCAACATACAAACGCAGAAGCGTGGACTTCAGGTCGGTCTGCGCCTTGATGCTCTTGCACAGCTTCGCCACGATGCCTTTGTTGGCAGCCGCCTCTTTGGCCGGTGGGATGAACGAGAAGAACTGGCCCCCACCGCCCAACACCACCAGGTCAGCCTTGACCGGCTCCTTGATGTGCAGCCACTTGATACGCGGGTTGAAGTTCCTGGCGATCTGCGGATGATCGACACCCACCGCTATATCCGATTCCTTAAAGCGTTTTTTCAGAATATTGATCACGCATAGCATTAATACGTCATCACCCAAATTACCAGGACCGTATGCCCCCCGGATATATACTTTGCTGACATTCATGCTGGGCTTCCATTTTCCACGGGGTCATTAAACACGGCATTCAAGGCAAACGTTGTTGCGAGAATGTAGATAAATATCAGCGCCATGATCATCAATCGATACAGCACACTTTCGACGTAGGCGCTTGATATGAAACTGATGAAAGGCAATGTCCACAAGATCAGGATCCTGGGAGATACGAGCAACTCCAGAGGTAATATCTTCTTGTAGACGAAATACGGCAGTCCCAGCAGGAAGTGAATAAACTGCGAACCGATAAATGCCTTGGCAATCCCGATTGCACCTTCTTCCCGAAGCCACAGTGCTCCGGCAATGAATAACACTCCCCATAGAATGTTACTCATCACACTGAACCAGGCCAGGTTCATCACGATCATTTTTCTTGAAATACCGGACTTGAATGCACTGAGCAGCGAACCCAGGATTACCAGAACCAACGTCACTTCAAAATCCCGCCCCAGGAAACTGCTGCCATACAGTTTGGCCAGCAACTCGGGGAACATGATCACCGGCTGTATGATCACCAACACCACCAGCCAGCCCGACAGAAAGTTCAAGGCGTCCAACTTGCGGCTTTTACCGCCCAGCGCGGCGGCCAGCATCGGCACCAGCACAGAGCCCAACACCACGGAAACATGGGAAAATATCGCGTTCCATTGCATCGCGGCGGCGTACATGCCCAATGCGGCAAGGCCGTTAGTTGTTTCCGCCAGCAACTTGTTGGCGAACCAGTTCATCGGGGCGACCATCAACCCCGTCAGCAATACCGGCAGGCCAACCGACAGCACTGCGTGCTTTTCAGTCATTGCACCTTTGAAACTCAGCGTGGTATTTCGGGCCTTCAATGTCTTCCAGCAGGCCAGTGCGCTGAAGAACACGATCAGCAATTGAGAACCGGCCAAGCCCAGCAGCGCACCGTTGAGTCGGAACTGCAGGGTCAGGAAGTACGTCGCCGGGATCGCGACAATCGCAATGATTCCGTTGATGGTCGCGATTGTCCGGTATTGGCCCCAACCGGTCAGGCAGCCCTGGGTCCATCCCGACAGGATAATCAACGGGATGGTGCTCAATACGATCAGCGATGCAGCGCTGAGGCTGTCTGCCCCCAGGATAACGCTGGAGAAAAAGTGCGGGAAAAACAGCGCTGTCCCGATGATCATCCCGCTGAACACAACCGAGAACAGCAGCGTCAGCGCGATGCCCCTGCCGGTCTTCTCGGGACAGGTCTCCTTGAACTGCCCGATATGCTTGGCCGTCGCCGTGGTGGTGGCTTGGGCGGCGACGTTGGCAAGCATCACAATCGCGCTCTGGATCAAACCATACTCGCCAAACGATTGCGCACCCAATACCCGGGCAACCAGGATGCCGGTGATGACCACCGACACTTTGGTGGCCACGGCAGAAACGAAACTCCATGCCGTACTGGACACGAACTTTTTCAACAGTGTGCTGTTCATCCGGCATTCACCTGCAAGGGTGTGGTTATCAGCGGCTGGTCAGGCTTGAGGATCTTTTTGCGTTGCCTGGCGGTGTGTTCGGAACAGACCCGCAGCACAATCGCGCCATACGCGATACCGATGGCGTACGGCTGATAAGGCGTGGCCGAGACAACGAACATCACCCCCAGAAAGATGGCGATCGAAACCGCCACCCGGCTGTTCATGTGCTGGGTAATCGAGGTAATGAACACGTACAGCAAGTACACGCCGATCAGCCCGTACTTAACGAAGTAGGTTAGGTAGGCACTGTCGATATTCGAGTTCTTGTCATCGAGGCCACGGTACTCGAACCAGGGAATCTCGAACGGCGTGCCCGCGCCCAGTCCCACAAAGTAATGCAGCGGGTTCATGCCGCGGATCAACTCCAGCGCCGGGCTGAAGCGCGTGGCCAATTGGGCGGCCATGCCTTCGGACGACAAACCATCATTGATTCGATCAGCCCCGATCATATTGCTGATGCCAATGAACGCCATCAGCACCACCGCCCCGGCCAGGGCAACGCCTATCATGCGGGCCGGCCGGGTGTATTGGTGGATGATGATCGCCGCAAACACCGAGACAAAGATGAAGCGAGAGTTGGCAATGAACAAACAGATGAATGAAGTGGCCAGGCAAATGCTTGCGAGCTTTTTCCTGTGTTCGAACAGCCGTGGGTCTATGAAGTAATAAATCAGATAGGCCACGGCGGCGTACGTACCGCCGTCCAGGTAGCGGTAGGCGTTTTCTTCATAGTAGACGTCTTGAAACTTGTACAAGCCCAAGCGTAACCAGGCAATGTCCAGCACATTGAAGGCGGTCATCGCGATCAATAGCAGGAGCACTGCCTGCAACTTCAGCGTTTTTGCGGCAAGGGTCGCGATGTTCGAGAGCACGATAAATGACAGGATCATTATAAACGGCCGAACATCCTTCAACAGGTACTTGTTCGAGGACTCCAGCAGGCCGCAGGCGAGTAACACCACATACAGCCCGCACCCAAAAAGCAGGCCGCCTGGCACCGTCAATTGTTTCTTCTGTGTAGCCACCTGCCGGATCAGCAGTGCGCCCAGCCCGCCGACGATATAAAAGTCAAAGAAGTAGATACCCTTGAGCGAGATTATTTCGCTGTAGGAGTTACCCGTGGGAATAACAGCCAGCATTATCCCGAACACTACGATTGAGTATTTTGGATTTTTCGCCGCGAGCAAACCCGCTGACAGCGCGATAAGGGATAACAGGTAAAACATGGCTGGGTATTCTTTATGCTGATTTGAATTTGGCACGCTACCGCCCCAGGATTTTTCGTTCATTTCCTGAAAACGTGACCTCTATCCTGCAATTACAGTGGTGAATCAGCTCCGATCAGCCTGGTATTCGTACTGGTAATACCCGTAGTTGCCGTAGCCATATTTGGCCGACGCTTTCTTTTCAACGCCGTTGAAGATCGCGCCCCTGAGCACGATGCCGTTCTGGGCAAATCGGCGCATGGTGTGCTCGATCTCTTTTGCCGGGTTCAAGCCATAGCGGGTGACGATCAGGTTGGTCCCCGATTGCCGTCCCACGATGGCTGCGTCGGTCACGGCCAAGAGCGGTGGCGTATCCAGAATCACCAGGTCATACCGTTCGCTGACCTGCGCCAACAGCTCGGTCAGGTTGCGGTGCATCAGCAGCTCGGAAGGATTCGGCGGTATTTGCCCGCGGCTGATGATGTCGAGGTTTTCAATGGCGGTTTTGTGGATGGCGGATTCAAGGGTGCATTGATTGGAGAGGATGTCGGAAAGCCCATCCTTGGCCGGCACACCCAGCACTTTGTGCAGGTAGCCCCGTCGCATATCCACGTCAATCAACAACACGCGCTGCCCGGTTTGCGCGATGACCGCCGCCAGGTTCACCGAGACAAAGGTTTTACCCACCTCGGGGCTGGGGCCGGAAATCATGATCCGGTTATTCGGCGCCTCGAGCATCGCGAAGTGCAAACTGGTGCGCAAACTGCGCAAGGCCTCCACTGCCAGGTCCGTGGGGTGACTGATGGCCAGCAATGAAGAACCGGCATCGGCACGCCCACGCCCGCGGGTGATTTTGTCTTCTTCGACCTTTTGCAGCGTGCTGTACGGAATCGACGCGTACACCGGCAAGCCCAGTTGCTCGATGGCCTCGGGGCTTTCCAGGCCACGGTTCAGCGCCTTGCGCAGCAGCACCAGGGTCACCGCCAGGAAGCCGCCCAGCAGCGTCGCGATCAGCACGATGAGGATCTTTTTCGGCTTGATCGGCTTGAAGAAATTGACGTCTGCGGTGTCGATCAGGCGCACGTTGCCCACGGTGCCCGCGCGCATCACATCGAGTTCCTGGGACTTGTTGAGCAACTGGGTGTAAATGGCCGTGCCGACCTCGACATCCCGGGTGAGGCTCAGCAGCTCCTGCTGGGTGGAAGGCAGGCTCTCGACCCGGCTCGCCAGGCTCTGCTGCTTGCTGGTCAGCTCGCCGATCTGGGTCAGCAATGCGCGATACGCGGGATGCTGGCGGGTGAACTTGCGGTCCATCTCGGCCTGTTGCAGCTTCAGCTCGGAGATGCTGGTATCGAGGCCCACGATCTGGTCGAGAATCGCCTTGGTTTCCAGGGTGATGTCCACCGACTTGCTGCGGGTCTGGTATTCATTCAAGGCCTTCCCGGCTTTTTCCAGGTCCTTCTTGACCTCCGGCAGTTGCTCCTTGAGAAACGCCAGGCTTTGCGCCGCCTCAGCCGAGGTGCGCTCCACGTTCTGCCGCACGTAGATCGCCGCGATCTGATTGAGGATTTTGATCGCTTGGTCCGGCTCGGTGCTTTCCAGCGCCAGGCCGATCATGCCCGACTCCTTCCCTCGCTCGACCACATCCAGGTTCTCCTGATAGTCGAGGATGCTGGTCAGTCGCGCATTGCGGATCACCCGGAAACGCGTGCCGGGCTTGGCGCGCAGTTCTTCAATCTGGAATGCCACGCCATTTTGCTCGAACGGCTGCCCGGCCTCGCCGGCCGCCAGCACCTGGTCATCTTCATCCACCAGGGTGTAGTGCGCGTTTTCACCCACGGTCAGGGTCAGCTTCTTGCCCAATTGCCCGTCGGGCAGGTCCAGCTTGAAGATCTTCAGCGACTCGCCGCCCCAGGCGAAGCTGTCCAGGCCCAGCAGCGGCTCGGCGATTGCACCGGGGTTGGCCTTCTGGAAGCGGCGCGCCAGGAACTCACCCACTACCGGGAAGTACATCGGCTGTACGACGATATCGAGTTTCAGGTTGTCGACGGTTTTGCCAATCACGTAGCGGGACTGGATCAGCTCGATCTCGGTGGCCGACGGCGACTCCTTGCCCAGCATCCCGCCGATGTCCGAGAAGCCCAGCAAGTCGTTCTTTTTCGCTTCGACCTGCAGCAGGGCATTCGCCTGGTAGACCGGGGTTGCCAGCACCGCATAGGCGGCGCCAGTGACCATAAAGGCACCGGTCACCGCAGCGATCAGCCATTTATGGTCGATCAGTGTTCCAAACAGACCGAGGAGATCAATCTCCCCGTTATCGTCTTCCTGTACGGTGACTGCTGGCGTTTGCTGCATAAGTCGGATTCTTAGCCTTTATTTCGATTCAAAAAGTAGTGGCGATCAGCGTGCAAGACGCTGCGCCCATGCGTTTACAGCTTCTTCGATCAACGCATAAGCGTGCACAAACGCGGCCTTGCCTTGACGGTACGGGTCGCTGATCTCTCGCTCGTTTTGCCATTTGCCCAGCAGCAAGACCTTGCCTCGTGCCTCGGGCGCCATGCTGAGTACGGCATTGATGTGCTGTCGTTCCATGACCAGGATCAGGTCGGCTTCACTGATCGCCTGTGGCGCCAACTGGGTGGCCTGGTGCTTGTCGGCCGGATGACCGTGGGCTTCGAGTACCGCACGGGCGGTGGTTTCAATCGGCTTGCCGACCAACGCGGCAATACCTGCAGAACTGATCTTGATATCGGAGCACGGGAGTGCGCCACGCAAAAGACTTTCCGCGGTGGGACTACGGCAAATATTGCCAATACAGACAATCAACACTCTTTTAAACAAGGCACTATCCCCGGGCCATCCATTACCCCATGAAGCAACCTCTTCAACTTCATTACTTCACGGCAGTATTTATTAACACGTAACCCTTACTTCCCCCAAAATTATCTCCGGACGAAAAATAACAACCACCGCCTTCAACACGACAATTTATAACATTCATTACTTCGTCACCCCCATCGGCTTTAAATTACAGCCTTGTCACGTATCGCCTTATATAGGAAGAGGAACTCCCATGAGCGCAAATGCCAACAAAGCCTGGTACCTGGTCCAGTGCAAATCCCGGCAGGACGAGCGCGCCGAGGAGCACCTCCAGCGCCAGGGCTATACCTGCTTCCGGTCTACCTATAAACGCGAACGGCTGTTGAAGGGCCAGCGCAGGACCACCCGTGAATCGTTGTTTCCCGGTTATCTGTTTATTCAAATGAGCCAGCAGGACAGCTGGAGCTCACTGCGCTCGACCCGCGGTGTGTCGCGGGTGGTGGCATTCGGCGCGCACCCGTTGCCCATCAGCGACACGCTGGTGGACGAACTCCAGGAGCGCGACCACCAGGCCGTGGTGAGCGCCCTGTTGCAGCCCGGCGAAAGCGTGCGCATCAATGAAGGGCCGTTTGCCGAACTTGAAGCGGTCTTCCTGGCCATGGACGGTGAGGAACGGGTGGTGTTGCTGATGAACTTCCTGCAACGGGAACAACGCATCAACTTGCTATTGGCAGAAATCAGCCGAGTGCAAAGATGTGACTGATAGCGGCGCTGAACAGACAAGAAATAACATTCAATTTAATAACAGACTAAAAATAACATCCGCTTACTTTTTCACCTCTTGAGAATAAAGTAATACGTGAATTAACAGCGAGGGACGGCCATGAAAAGTTCAAAGCTATTGGTAGAGCGTATCGGCCTGTTTCCTTCTTCGGGAAACATTCACGTCAAGGTTAATAGTTCAACCACCGTTGTAGAACGCATGCAGGTGTTATACGCCGGCCATTCCCTGGACAGTGACGAATCCTGTACCGGGCTTTCAATGGTGTTTGCCGACTGGCGCTTCAAGTTGCAGGTGAGCAATCCCCTGTCCATCTGCCTGTGCGTGGAGAGCCGCGGCGACAGCCACCTGATGCAAATGAAGACGGCCGAACTATTGGCGAATATTTCCTGCACCGAGGAGCGGCCATGAGCATTTATGAGGATCTGAAACGGGCCTACGCCTTGAAAAGGCTGACGAACACGTTTGAAGGTTTCGAGGGCCTGGCACCGCACGAACAACTGCCGGCGGAGCAATATGCGTGCAACACCCGGATCATGTCCCACTGGCTGGATCAGCTGCGCGGCAACTCACCGCAGGATATAACCGACACGCTGTTCAAGCAGATGAAGCGTTCGCAGCGCCGTGGCGATGCCCGGCGCTTCAATTGCCAGACGGTGCTGCTGGAGCTGCTGGTGGAAAGTAACCTGGCCCTGGACCTGGCCACTTACTCGGCGTTCAACTGCATGGAAGAGGCCCGCCAGGAAGGCTCCTGATGGGCCTGGTCGGCACCTGATACGGCCACTGCCACATGGTTGAGCAGCTTCTCGGCGTTGTACTTGGGTGCCATCGCACTTAACAACAGGATCACCATTCCCCCACCGATCAACGATGGGGAAACCCGCACTTCAACCACCTCAAGGCGCCACAGAAACGCCAGTGCCGCCATGCCGCCCAAAAAGCCACCGGCCAGTGCTTCGTTGAGTGGGTGAATATAGGGTGCCACGCAATAGGCACTGAACCAGCCGGCGATCAACATCCCGGCGATAGCTGCGGGCCAGCGCCACTCGGGGTTGACCCGGCGCGCCACCAGGCTCATCGCCACGGGCACCATCAACGACGTATTCATGGCGTGACCGCTGAGCACCGCAATATCCAGCTGCTGGAGCGCCACGCCCCAGCCCTTGAACAGCAACTTGCTGAACGCCACGATGGAATAGGTGCAGGCGATGGTCATCAGCCACCACTTGACCGCCTGGGGCCGGGAATACCAGAGCCAGACGGCGATCACCACTGCGGCCGGAATCATGACGGTGATACCGCCATATTGCGCCAGTTCTTCCCGTATCAAGTGCTGTTCCCTACCCGCAAGTTTTTCCCGGACCCATGAGACCTCAGGTCCGGGCAAAACACAACGACTTCAGGGCGCGCCAGCCAGCGATTGCGGCGAAAACACCTCGGTATCCGTCAGTTTCCGTACCTCTACCCGGTGCGGGAAAATCTTCTTTTCCACAAACAAATCATCCACCTGCTGCAACGCCTGCACATCCCGCTCCTCTACCGGCAGCAGCGACTCATCACCCCATGTGCGCAGCAACTGTGAAACCTTGAGCGGGATATCGTTGACCGTGGCAAACACCCGTGCGTATTCCTCGGGGTTCTGCTGCGCCCATTCAAAAGCCTTGGCGAACCGCTGCAAAACGTCACGCAACGCCTGGCGCTTGAGCGGGTCGGTGAGCACTTCATCGGACGCGGTAATAAACGTCAGGCCGGTATTGATGCCCTCCCCGCTGATCAGCACCCGCGCGCCCTGCTGTTCGGCGAACGCCTGGTACACCCCGAAGGTCGCCCAGGCTTCGATCTTGCCGGCGTTGAACGCAGGTAATGCATCGGTGGGCAGCACGAAGCCGACGTTGACGTCCTTTTCATCCACGCCGGCATTCGCCAGGGCGCGGATCAGCAGGTACTGGGAAATGCTCCCACGGGCCGACGACACCACCACATTGCGTCCTTTCAGATCGGCCACGCTGTGGATCGGTGAATCGGGCGGCACCAGGATCGCAATGCTGCGCGCCTGACTGCGGCGCACCGCAACGATACGCAGCGGCGTGCCTCCGGTGGCAGCCGCCAGCACCGGCGTATCCCCGGCCGGGCCGAGGTCCACGGCGCCGGCGCGCAAGGCCTCGAACAGCGGCGCGGCGCCCTGGAAGTTGGCCCACTGGACCTTGTAGTCGATGCCATCCAGGGCGTGGGCGGCCTCCACCACCGTACGCAAGCCCTTGGCCTGGTCACCGAGGATCAGGGTCACACCCGACAGATCCGATGCTGACTTCGGCGCTTCAGCGGCTTTGTCACAGCCGCCCATCAGCAGTGCAGCCGCCAACAGGCAAAGGGTTCTGAATTCAACCATGGGCAAACCGCCTGACGCTGGCGTTCGCAGGCTGGGCGGCCGGGGCGTCCACTTCAACCCCCAACAGGCTCAGCAAGCGGGCGCGAATCGCCTGGAAACCGTCCTGGCCGGTATCCCGTGCACGGGGCAGGTCGATGCGCAGTTGCTCGGCAATCTTGCCCTCCGCCAGCACGATCACGCGGTCGGCCAGCAGGATCGCTTCGTCGACGTCGTGGGTCACCAGCAACACGGCCGGCGTGTGTTTGCGCCAGAGTTCGGTGATCAGGCGATGCATCTTGATGCGGGTCAGCGCATCCAGCGCGGCGAAGGGTTCGTCGAGCAACAGCAGCTTGGGCTCGCGCACCAGGCCGCGGGCCAATGCCACGCGCTGGGCCTCGCCGCCGGAGAGGGTCGCCGGGTACGCCTCCAGCCGATGGGCCAGCCCGACTTCCGTCAACGCCTGCACCGCACGGGCCTTGGCGTCGGGAACCCGCAGGCCGAGAATCACGTTTTTCCAGGCGCGCTTCCACGGCATCAGGCGCGGCTCCTGGAACACCGCCGCCCGGGCCTTGGGCACGCGCAACTGGCCGCTGTCGATGCTGTCCAGGCCCGCGAGGCTGCGCAGCAAAGTGGTCTTGCCGGAACCGCTGGCGCCCAGCAACGCAACGAACTCCCCCGGGGCGATATCCAGGTCCAGGCCGTCGATGACCCGCTGCTGGCCGAACTGGCGCACCACATTGCGCAACTGCACCGGTGCTGTTGAAGCTTCGAGAATCGACATGTCAGTTCCTCACAAACGATGGGCGCCAGGCCAGGGCAAAACGTTCCAGGGTGCGGATCAAGCCGTCGATCAGCAGGCCCAGCACGCTATAGATCAACAGGCAGATCACGATCACGTCGGTGCGCATGAAGTCCCGCGCATCACTGGCCAGGTAGCCGATACCGGCGGTGGTGTTGATTTGCTCGACAAACACCAGGGCCAGCCAGGAGATGCCCAGGGAATAGCGCAGGCCGACAAAAAACGAAGGCAACGAGCCCGGCAGGATCACGTGCCAGATCAGCTCGCGACGGTTGAGGCCGAGGGTGTTGGCGGCCTCGATCAGTTTGGGGTCGATGTTGCGGATGCCGGCGAACAGGTTGAGGTACACCGGAAAGGTGGTGCCGGTAACGATAAGTGCGATCTTGGTGAACTCGCCGATGCCAAACCAGAGGATGAACAACGGCACCAGTGCCAGGGAAGGAATGGTGCGCAGCATCTGCATCGGTGAGTCGAGGATTACCTCGCCGCGCTTCGACAGGCCGGTGATCAACGCGGCCACCACCCCGATACTCACGCCGATGCTCAAGCCCAGCAGCGCCCGTTGCAGGGACACCAGCAGGTGCTTGCCCAGCTCTGCGGAGACGATCATTGCCCACAGGGTGCCGCCAATCTGAGACGGCGCGGCGATGATCCGTGCCGGGATCAAGCCCAGCTCGGAGGCCAGTTCCCACAGCAACAGCAACACAATCGGGCTGACCAGCCGCAGCAACACATCGGGGGTGCGCCAGTTGCGCAGCCAGCGCGGAATCAAGCGGGATGCAACGCCGGCTTGACCCTCGGCCTTGTCGACGGAAAACGAACTGGCGTTAAGGGACTTTTCAGTCATCGGGCTTCCTTCCTCATCAAGAACACGGCCAGGAGCGCCGCTGCGGTTTCATGCTATTCGCATAAAAAACCTCAGTGAAATTCTATTTGGGAATAACCTAATACGATTAAAATGCGCATTACTGATAACGATCTAAAACTATGATTCTGTATTTTTATAATTAGGATAGAACCAATCGGCATTTTACAGGCCCGGGTGCGGCCCCTATTTTCGATAGCAGCTTTATTCCTGCCCTCAACAAGGACTGACCATGAGCATCGAATTTATCGGCTATATCGGCGGCCACCACGCCTCCGAGATCCACCCTCGCAGCGGCCCGACCTTGCAGCCCGACTACGTGGAGACCGTGGCCCGCGCCCACGAAGAGGCCGGCTTCGACCGCGCGCTGGTGGCCTTCCATTCCAACAGCCCGGACAGTACGTTGATCGCTGCCCATGCGGCCAGCGTGACGAAAAAGCTGCAGTTCCTGATTGCCCACCGGCCCGGCTTCGTCCAACCCACCCTCGCTGCGCGGCAGTTCGCCACGCTGGATGTGTTCAACGGCGGGCGCACCGCGGTGCACATCATCACCGGCGGCGACGACCGTGAACTGCGGGCCGATGGCAGTCATATCGACAAGGATGAGCGTTATGCGCGCACCGACGAGTACTTGAGCGTGGTGCGGCAGGAATGGACCAGTGAAAAGCCCTTCGACCATCACGGCACTTACTACCGGTACGAGGGTGCGTTTTCGACGGTGAAGTCGCCGCAGCAGCCGCATATACCGTTGTATTTTGGCGGGTCTTCAGCGGCGGCCATTGCGGTGGCGGGCAAGCATGCGGATGTGTATGCGCTGTGGGGTGAGACCTACGAGCAGGTGAAGGAAGTGGTCACCCAGGTGCGGGCTGAGGCGGCCAGGCATGGGCGTACGGTTCGCTTCAGTTTGTCGTTGCGGCCGATTCTGGCAGAGACTGAAGCGCTGGCTTGGGAGCGTGCGGACAGCATCCTGGAGCAGGCGACGGCGTTGGCTGAGAAGAATGGGTTTGTGAGGCGTGAACCGCCGAATGAGGGGTCGCGGCGGCTGTTGGCGGCGGCGGCCCAGGGGTCGCGGTTGGATAAGCGGTTGTGGACCGGGATTGCGGGGTTGCTGGGGGCCCAGGGTAACTCTACATCGCTGGTGGGTACGGCCGATCAAGTGGCCGAGGCGTTGCTGGATTATTACGACCTGGGTATCACGACGTTTTTGATTCGTGGGTTTGATCCGCTGAATGATGCTATTGATTACGGGAAGAGGCTGATTCCGCTGACTCGGCAGTTGGTGGCTGAGCGGGAGCGCCAGGCGGCTGGAAAAGTGGCCTGAGGGAGGGGGACCGAGTACATATCCGTTTCTTCGGTAACGGCGGCTTATG
>NZ_JACAOM010000115.1:0-4090 GCF_013386245.1 Pseudomonas sp. 21615526
CAAAAAGGTGGGACCGGCCTGACTCGCGAATACGGTGTGTCAGCCGATACATGTGCTGACTGATCCACCGTATTCGCGAGCAAGCCCGCTCCCACATTTAGTCCTGCGGTGCCTTGGGCAAGGTCTTCTGCCGCAAAATATAAACCGTCACCAACACCGCACTGGTCAGCATGAACCCTCGCGCCCAGATCAGCGGCACCAGGTAGCAGGAAAACCCGATACTCACCCACATCAACCCAATGGCATACACCTTGCCCTTGAGCGGAATCCCGTTGCCATCCAGATAGTCACGAATCCACGGCCCCAGGCGCGGGTGTTCCACCAGCCAGTGGTAGAAGCGCGGGGAGCTACGGGCAAAGCAGGCGGCAGCCAGCAGAAGGAAGGGGGTAGTGGGCAGCACCGGCAGGAAGATGCCGATTACCCCGAGCGCCACGCTCAACCAGCCGATGGCCAGCAGAACGTAACGCAGGATCACGGAACGGTTGCCCATGGGCGCCACGGGCAAAGGTCTTAGTGGTGGCGAGGCTTGAGGATCGCCGGCTTTTCGTCAGGTGCGTTGCACAGCAGGTACAGGGCGGTCAGCGCTTCCGGGATCTGAACGATCATGTCGTCCATCAGGTTGGCGTCGGCGGCGATGTCGGAGAACTCAGGTTGCTCGTCGAACAGGCCGGAACCGACCATGATCGGCAGCAGCATTTCGCTGACTTCTTCTTCAGCCGTTTCGAACCAGGCCTCTTCACGCAGGAACACGCCTTCCATGAAACCGATGCACCAGCCGCGCAGTTCGGAGTCGTCCGGGTCTTCGCCCAGGTCCAGGTCGCAAGGCAGTTCGAACTCTTCATCGGAAGCCAGTTGGCGGCCAATGTGAGCCTTGAGGGCCAGCAGGGTCGATTCGATTTCTTCGCGCTGGGCGGCATCACTGTAGTGAGGCTCTTCGGAGAACAGGGCGTCGATCCATTCACGGTCGGGAACGACATCGGAGCATATCGACAGCGCGGTCAGATAGCCGTGGGCGGCCACGTAGTCCAGCGCCTCGTCGTGCAGCTCATCGGCATCGAGGAAGGCTTGCAGGCGGGTTAGTTGCTCAGCGAAGGACATTGACGGACTACCTTGGGAATAAACGATGGGCAATTCTAGGCTTTCTTGAGCTGCCAGGCCAGCCGCAGCACAGATTTGAGAGGTATTTGAGCCCGGCGGCAATTCACCAACGGCACCCTTTGCCGGGTAACGCTCGGGTATACTGCCGCGTTTTGTGATGCCCCTGCAGGCCAAGCGCCAGTCGCGGGAAAAGTTCGCTTACGGATTATTTCCCGCTCAAGCGTGCTTTTTCGACCAGCCTGTACAGAGGGATTTCGGCGATATTTGGAGTTTTTCATGCTCGAGCAGGCTCAACGCGTCCTCAAGGACATCTTCGGCTACGACAGTTTTCGTGGCCGCCAGGGTGCGATCATTGAGCGCGTGGCCAACGGCGGCGATGCCCTGGTGCTGATGCCTACCGGCGGCGGCAAGTCGCTGTGCTTCCAGGTACCGGCACTCCTGCGGGAAGGGCTTGCGGTGGTGGTGTCGCCGTTGATCGCCCTGATGGACGACCAGGTGGCCACCCTTGAAGAGCTCGGCGTGGCGGCCGCTTCGCTGAACTCCACCCTCAGCGCCGAACAGCAGCGTGACCTCGCCGCCCGGATCAAGCGCGGCGAAGTGAAGATGCTTTACCTCGCCCCCGAGCGCCTGGTGCAGCCACGGATGCTGGCGTTCCTGCAGAGCCTGGAAATCGCCCTGTTCGCTATCGACGAAGCCCACTGTGTGTCCCAATGGGGCCACGATTTCCGTCGTGAATACCTGCAACTGGGCCAGCTGGCGGAACTGTTCCCCAACGTCCCGCGCATCGCCCTGACCGCCACCGCCGACAAGCGGACCCGCGAAGAAATCGTCGAGCGCCTGCACCTGCAGAACGCCGAGCGCTTCCTCTCGAGCTTCGACCGGCCGAATATCTTTTACCGCATTGTGCCCAAGGAACAGCCGCGCAAGCAGTTGCTGGCGTTCCTCTCCGATCGGCGCAGCGACGCCGGCATTGTCTATTGCCTGTCGCGCAAGAAGGTCGATGAGGTCGCCGCATTCCTCAGTGAACAAGGATACCCGGCACTGCCGTATCACGCGGGTTTGCCCAACGAACTGCGGGCCTACCACCAGAAGCGCTTCCTCAACGAGGAAGGCCTGATCATGGTCGCCACCATCGCGTTCGGCATGGGCATCGACAAATCCAACGTGCGCTTCGTGGCCCACATGGATTTGCCCAAATCCCTTGAGGCGTACTACCAGGAAACCGGGCGTGCCGGCCGTGACGGCCTGCCGGCGGATGCCTGGATGGTCTACGGCCTGCAAGACGTGGTGATGCTCAAGCAGATGCTGCAGAACTCCGAAGGCGACGAGCGCCACAAGCGCCTGGAACAGCACAAGCTCGACGCGATGCTGTCGCTGTGTGAAGAAACCCGCTGCCGTCGCCAGACCTTGCTCGCCTACTTCGACGAAGACATGCCCAAGCCCTGCGGCCACTGCGACAACTGCGTGGACGGCGTGCAGACCTGGGACGCCACCGAGCCGGCGCGCCAGGCGTTGTCGGCGATCTACCGCACCGGTCAGCGCTATGGCGTCGGCCACCTGGTGGACGTGTTGCTGGGCAAGGACAATGAAAAGATTCGCAGCTTCGGCCACGAAAAACTCTCGGTCTACGGTGTGGGCAAGGCTCGCGCCGAAGGTGAGTGGCGCTCGCTGTTCCGGCAGATGGTCGCCCGTGGCCTGGTGGACATCGACCTGGAAGGCTACGGCGGCCTGCGCCTGAACGACAGTTGCCGGCCGCTGCTCAAGGGCGAAGTCAGCCTGGAGCTGCGCCGCGACCTCAAGCCGCAAACCACCGCCAAGAGCAGCACCAGCCAGGCCAGCCAACTGGTGCGTTTCGAAGAGCGCGAACAGTGGGAAGCCCTGCGTGCGCTGCGTAAGAAGTTGGCGCAGGAACACAGCGTGCCGCCTTACGTCATCTTCCCGGACTCCACCTTGCTGGAAATGCTTCGCGACCATCCCACTACCCTCGGCGAGATGGCCAGGGTCAGCGGCGTCGGTGCGCGCAAGCTGGAGCGTTATGGCCAGGCCTTCCTCGAAGTGCTCGGCGGCCAGGTCGAGGCGCCGAAAGAGGTCGCCGACATCCGCCACGAGTTGATCAGCCTCGCCCGTGCCGGCATGACCCCGATCCAGATTGCCGGGCAGCTGCAGTGCTCGGAAAAGAACGTCTACACCTTGCTCGCCGAGTCCATTGGCAAGCAGCAGTTGTCGTTGGAGCAGGCCCTTGATCTGCCGGAAGATTTGCTCGGTGAAATCCAGGATGCATTCCTGGATGGAGAAGGCGAATTGCCACCCGTTTCCGAGATTGCGCCGCTGTTTACCGGCCGCGTTCCCGAGGGTGTTTTGTACTGCGTAAGGGCCGCTTTGCAGTCGGAATTCGAGATTTGATGTGCCAATTACGACAATGTAACGAATCAGTACATACCGGGTCTTGCCTACTGGCATGGGTCATGCTTAGCTGACTAATAATTAGCCACACTTTATTTTCAGTCTAATCCATGAGTTTTTTATGCCGTTAACCGATCAACACCGTTTTGGCATGCAGTTGGCGCATATGTCCCGAGGATGGCGTGCCGAGCTGGATCGCCGCTTGGCAGGTTTGGGACTGTCCCAGGCACGCTGGCTGGTGCTGCTGCACCTGGCCCGTTTTACCGAACCGCCTACCCAGCGTGAGCTGGCGCAGAGCGTCGGGGTAGAGGGGCCCACCTTGGCCCGTTTGCTCGACAGCCTGGAAAGCCAGGGCCTGGTGCAACGCCAGGCCGTGGTGGAAGACCGCCGCGCCAAGCGCATTGTGCTGTGCGACACCGCGAAGCCGCTGATCGAGCAGATCGAGACCATCGCCACGGCCTTGCGCCATGAGCTGTTTGTGGGTGTCGATGAAGAGGATCTGCGGGTGTGCATGCGGGTGCATGAACACATCCTCGGAAATCTCGAGAAGTCCTGATCCCAGGTACACAGAAGATCAAAAATGTGGGAG
>NZ_JACAOM010000116.1:0-18370 GCF_013386245.1 Pseudomonas sp. 21615526
CTGACCCACCGCCTTCGCGAGCAAGCCCGCTCCCACATGGATTTTGCGGTGTTAGCTGTGTTAGTTACAGGTCCTTCAGAATATCCGCCATGTCGTCGGCGTGTTCTTCTTCCTGGGCCAGGATGTCTTCGAAGATCCGGCGAGTGGTCGGGTCTTTGTCACCGATGTACTGGATGATTTCGCGATAGCTGTCTACCGCGATGCGCTCGGCCACCAGGTCTTCGTAGACCATCTCCTTCAGCGTATTGCCGGCCACGTACTGCGCGTGGGAATTCTTCGACAGCAGGTCGGGGTTGAACTCCGGCTCGCCACCCAACTGCACGATACGCTCGGCCAACTTGTCGGCGTGTTCGGCTTCCTGGGTGGCGTGCTCGAGGAACTCCTCGGCGGCGACATGCGCCTTGACGCCATTGGCCATGAAGTAGTGGCGCTTGTAGCGCAGCACGCACACCAGCTCGGTGGCCAGCGATTCGTTGAGCAGACGCAGGATTTCCTGGCGGTCGGCGTCATAACCTTCGGTCACGGCACCGTTTTCGACGTTCTTGCGGGCGCGGTCACGTAAAGTGGCTACGTCAGACAAATGTGAGTCAGTCATCTCATTCTCCTGGTACTAATCCGGTTTTGCGCCACGCTCTGCCGGCGTGATCGCTCCAAGTTGTGAGTCCCAGGCAACGCAAAAAGTTTTATCGGATTTTACAGAGCGTGCCCCGACAGCCGCGCTTCCTCCTGCAACCACTCAAAAAACGCCCGGACCGGCGGGTGCCGTTCCCGTCCCGGTACGCACAGGGCGCTGTAGCCGGCGCCGTTGACGCGGACCTGTGGCCGGTAAGGCACCAGCAACCCGCTGGCGACGCTTTCCGAGACCAGGATATTGCTCGCCAGCACCAGGCCCTGGCCGGCGATGGCCGCTTGCAGGGCGTAGTGTTCTTCGTCGTATTCGCGCAGCGGCGAAGCGGATTGCAACCAGTCTTCCCCGGCCTTTTCGCACCAGGCCTGCCAGCCCAGGGCGTACAGCCTGGAGTTGTGCCAGCGCACGCTGATCAGGGTCGGGGTGCGCTCGCGCGCCAGGGCGACTTGTTCGGGGGAGCCATACACGGCGAAACATTCGTCGAACAGGCACAAACCGTAGAGGTTCGTGTAGTCGTCGATGCTGTAGCGGATCACCAGGTCGACGCTGGCATCCTGCTGTAAATCGACCACGGCGCAGTTGGTGTCCAGGCGCAGGCTGATATCCGGATGGGCGGCATAGAAGCGCCCGAGTCGCGGCACCAGCCACAGAGCGGCAAACGCCGGCGTAGTGGAGAGCGTGAGATTGCCGGCGCTGCGTTGCGGGCGCAGGGTGTCGACGCTTTGCGCGACGTCCAGCAAGGCGCCGTGCAGGCTGTGGAACAGGCGCTCGCCGCGTTCCGTCAGGCGCACCTGGCGCGGAAGGCGCTCGAACAGTGGCACGCCGAGCCAGGTTTCCAGGGAGCGAATCTGGTGGGACACCGCCGTCGGCGTGACCGACAACTCCTGGGCGGCGGCCTTGAAACTCAACAGGCGCGAGGCCGATTCAAAGGCGCGCAGGGCGGTCAGGGGCAGCGAAGCAAACATGTGTGGCTCCATGGATGAATTCAGTTCATCCAAAACAACTATTGCTCATTTGTGAGGGTGGCCGCTCGGTTCTAGATTTATGCGCAACAGAGGCAGCCATTCAGGTTGCCTGAGTCTAGCGTGTGAAGGCCTACAGATGAAAAAAATACTTGCGATCCATTCCAGCCCCCGCGGCGAACGTTCCCACTCCCGGCGCCTTGCCGAGGTGTTCCTGGCCGCCTGGCACACCGCCAATCCCGACGCGCAGCTGACCCGCCGCGAAGTGGGCCGGGCGTCTATCCCCCACGTCAGCGAAGCGTTCATTGCCGCCAGCTTCCACCCGGAGCCGCAGGCGATGCCGTTGTCCATGCACGCCGATTTGCAACTGAGCAATGAGCTGGTAACCGAGCTCGTCGAGCACGAACTGCTGGTGATTTCCGTACCGATGTACAACTTCGGGATTCCCAGCGGCCTCAAGGCCTGGATCGACCAGATCGTGCGCATGGGCCATACCGTGGACATCACCCAGGACAGCCAGGGTATCGCCCAGTACCAGCCGTTATTGTTGGGCAAAAAGGCCTTGATCATCACCAGTCGCGGCGGCAGCGGCTTTGGCCCGGGCGGGGAAAACGAGGCGATGAACCACGCCGATCCGCACCTGCGGACCGCGTTGGGGTTCATCGGCATTGAAGACGTCACGGTGATCGCCGCAGAAGGCGAAGAGTCCGACCCGAGCGTTTTCCGCCGTTCCTGCGATGCAGTCGAAGGGCAACTGCGCGACTTGGCCGGGAGCTTCTGAAGTGTCGTGGCTTTTCCTGCTGATCGCCGCCGGCTTTGAGGTGACCTTCGCCATGGGCATGAAGTACGCCGACGGCTTCACCCGGCTGTGGCCGTCGCTGGTCACCGTCATCGCGGCCGTGGGCGGGATCTACTTCCTGACCCTGGCCATGCGTGAGTTGCCGGTGAGCGTGGCCTACCCGATCTGGACTGCCATCGGCTCACTGGGCACGGTGTTTCTCGGGTTCGCATTGCTGGGGGAGAGCCTGACGCTGATCAAGCTGGTGTCGGTGGGCTTGATCGTCGCCGGAGTGGTGGGGCTCAAGTAGCTTCCTGCGCGCTGACATTACTGCGAACCGGCGTCGTCCAGCGCTCCGACAAAATCACCCCGCCCAGGGTCAGGAAGCCGCCCACCAGGTGATACAGCGCCAGTTGCTCCTTCAACACCACTGCGGCAATCAACGCGGTGATCAGCGGCAGCAGGTTGAAAAACAGCGTGGTGCGGCTTGGGCCGAGGGTCTTCACCGAATGCATCCAGGCCAGCGGCGCGAGCATCGAGGCCAGCAGGCAGGCGTACAGCACCAGCGGGATATTCGACCAGCCAAGGCCGGCCTTGTCGGAGAGCAGGAACAGCGGAAACAACACCACCACCGCCACCAGCACCTGCAGATACAGCAACACCAGTGGCGGCAAGCGCAGCTGCCATTTTTTCAGCAGGGTGCTGTAGACCGCGTAGGCGAGGGTGGCCACCAGCATCATCGCGTCACCCATATTCAGCCCGTGTTGCAGCAGGGCGCTGAGACTACCGGCGGAAACCACCACTACCACGCCGGCAAACGACAGGACGGCACCGGTCAGGGCGCCGAAGGTCAGGCGCTGGCCAAGGCTGATGATTGCGGCGGTGAGAGCCATCAGTGGCATCAGCGAGAGGATAATGCCCATGTTGGTGGCCGAGGTCAGGTTCGCGGCGTAATACGCCAGGCTCTGGTACACCGCCATGCCCAGCACGCCGAGGATGAAGATCTTGCCCAGGTTGGGACGAATCAGCGGCCAGTTGGCGATGACGGGTTTGAGCATGAACGGGGTAAACAGCAGGCCGGCCAGCAGCCAGCGGTAAAAACCGATCTCGGCAGGGAAAATCGTCCCCACCGCGAGTTTGTTGACCACGGTATTGCCGGCCCAGATAAAAATGGCCAGTAACGGATAAGCGTATTGCATCGAAAAGAACCAGTTGCGTCTATGAGCGGTGATTATCCTTTGTCTGGATCGAAGCCTATACTTCGATCCAGCCATCCGACCTTTGTATCCAGACAACATGCTCAAGAAGTACATCAACCTTCCCGATTTTGACCAGTTGCCGGCCCCGGTGTATTTCCGTTATTCGGAATTCGAGGCTGACACCCATGCCAGTGCGCACCAGCATGCCTGGGGTTCCCTGGACTACTCGGCCCGTGGCGTGATGCGCTTTGAAGTGGCTGGCAGTCGCTTTATGTCGCCGCCGCAATATGCGGTATGGATCCCACCCAACACCCAGCACAGTTCCTACAACGCCCAGGCGATCGTCTACCGCTCCGTATATCTGGCGCCCGCCTTGTGCGAGCAATTGCCGGCGCAGCCGTGCACCCTGACCATCAGCGATATCCTCAAGGCGATCCTCAGTGATTTCGCCGAGCGTGATGTCAACATTCCCGAGAACGAAGCCGACGTGCGCCTGGCCCAGGTGCTGGTGGACCAGCTCAGGCAGGCGCCGGTGCACGATTGTTTCCTGCCGTATGCCAGCCATCCCGGGTTGCTCAGTGTGCTGGAGGGCATGCAGGCCGACCCTGGCGATAACCGCGCGCTGGCCCAGTGGGCGCAGCAGGTGCATGTCAGTGAGCGCACCCTGGCGCGGCAATTTGTGCGTGAGCTCGGGATGAGCTTCGGCGAATGGCGCCAACGCCTGCGGTTCCTGGCGTCGATCGAAGCGCTGGACAGCGCGCGCAGTGTCCAGGAAGTTGCGTTTGACCTGGGCTACAGTACGGCCTCGGCGTTTATCGCGATGTTCCAGCGCCAGGCCGGCTGCACGCCGGAGCAGTATCGCCGGACCCATATACGCGGCAGGAAGGTGTAACAGGGTTTGACTACACTGCTGGGGAGGCCGTGCCCCTCGGCACGGTAACAGGGAGAAAACTCCATGAAGATGCTGCGTATTCCGCTGTTGATGATGGGCCTGCTGCTGTGTTCCCAAGGCTTTGCCGCGACTGCCGCACAGACGGCTCAGCAACAAAAAATGACTACTTGCAACGCCGAAGCCAAGACCAGTGGCAAGACCGGTGATGATCGCAAGGCGTTCATGAGCAACTGCCTCAAGGCGGCCCCGGCGGCCAACGACGCCAAGACCCTGACCCCCCAGCAACAGAAGATGAAAGATTGCAACGCCACCGCGAAAACCCAGGCGCTGACCGGCGATGCGCGTAAAACCTTTATGAGCACCTGCCTGAAGAAATAATGATGCAGAACTCTGTGGGCGCTGGCTTGCCTAAGATTGCGACCTGACAGTCGATGCCTTTGTTGGCTGACCCACCGCCATCGCAGGCAAGCCAGCTCCCACATTGGACCGCGTTTAGACTTCTCGCTTGATTCACCCAACGCTGGCAGACTGCCCATCCTTTAACGCCGTTCGTTTTGAGGCTGTATGCCAACGTTTTCTCAGCGTCACGTGTTGTTGTTGGTCAGTTGCGTGCTGATTTTTGGCGGGCTGCTGCTGGTTTTGCCATTGAAGTTGCTGCCGAGCCTGCTGGCCGGGCTGCTGGTGTATGAGCTGGTCAACATGCTCACCCCGCAGTTGCAGCGGTTGATCGAAGGCCGGCGTGCGCGCTGGTTGGCGGTAGCCTTGCTGGGGACCTTGATCGTCAGCATCCTGACCCTGATCTTTGCCGGGGCCATCAGCTTCCTGCTGCACGAAGCGGAAAACCCCGGGGCTTCCCTCGATAAGTTCATGGGCGTGGTCGACCGTGCCCGCGGCCAGTTGCCGCCGTTCCTCGACGCCTACCTGCCGGCCAGCGCCGCCGAGTTCCGCGTGGCCATCGGCGAATGGCTGAGCAAACACCTCAGCGAACTGCAACTGGTGGGCAAAGACGCCGCGCACATGTTCGTGACCTTGTTGATCGGCATGGTGCTGGGGGCGATCATCGCCCTGCAACGGGTGCCGGACCTGACCAAGCGCAAACCCCTGGCGGCAGCGCTGTTTGATCGCCTGCACCTGCTGGTCCAGGCCTTTCGCAACATCGTTTTCGCGCAGATCAAGATCGCCGCGCTGAACACCGCGTTCACCGCGATCTTCCTCGCGGTGGTGCTGCCGTTGTGCGGGATCCACCTGCCGTTGACCAAGACGTTGATCGTGCTGACGTTCCTGCTGGGCCTGCTGCCGGTGATCGGCAACCTGATGTCCAACACCCTGATCACCATCGTGGCCTTGTCGCTGTCGATCTGGGTGGCGGTGGCGGCGTTGGGCTACCTGATCGTGATCCACAAGGTCGAGTACTTCCTCAACGCGCGGATCGTCGGCGGGCAGATCAGTGCCAAGTCGTGGGAATTGTTGCTGGCGATGCTGGTGTTCGAAGCCGCGTTCGGCCTGCCGGGGGTGGTGGCGGGGCCGATTTATTATGCGTACTTGAAGAGTGAGTTGAAGCTGGCGGGGATGGTTTAGGCATTGATGTTGCCTGGACTGGCCCCTTCGCGAGCAAGCCCGCTCCCACATTTGACCGAGTTCCAACTTTGGAATGCAGCCGAATGTGGGAGCGGGCTTGCTCGCGAAGGGCGCGCCACGGTTTCAGCTAAAACTCAGTAGCCGTAGCGCTTGCTGGCCTCAATCGCCAGACCACTGCCAATACTGCCAAAGATGTTCCCTTCCACATGCTGCGCATTCGGCAGCATCGCCGAGATGCTGTGGCGCAGCGCCGGAATCCCGCTGGAACCCCCGGTAAAGAACACCGTGTCCACCTGGGCCACGTCCACCGAGGCGTCGTTGAGCAGTTGCGTCACCGCATTGCGCACCCGCTCCAGCAAGCCATCGATGGCCGACTCGAACAACGCCCGGCTCAATTCCACGCTCAACCCCGGCTCGACCCGGTCCAGCAACACATGGCGGCTGTCCTGCCGGGTCAGCTGGATCTTGGTTTCTTCCACTTCCATCGCCAACCAGTGCCCGGCGCGTTGCTCGATCAGGTTGAACAGGCGGTCGATGCCACCCGTGTCCTCGATGTCGTAGCGCATGCTGCCCAGCGCCAGCTTGGATTTCTGCGAGTACACCGAGTTGATGGTGTGCCAGGTCGCCAGGTTCATGTGGTGGCTGGTGGGCATATAAGCGCCGCTCTTCATGCGGCTGCCGTAGCCGAACAGCGGCATCATGCCGGCCAGCGAGAGCTGCTTGTCGAAGTCGGTACCGCCGATGTGCACACCGCCGGTGGCGAGGATGTCGTCGTGGCGGTTGTCGATCTGGCGGCGCTCGGGCGACAGGCGCACCAGGGAGAAGTCGGAGGTACCCCCGCCGATGTCGACAATCAGCACCAGCTCTTCTTTCTCGATGGTGGACTCGTAGTCGAAGGCCGCGGCAATCGGTTCGTACTGGAACGAGATGTCCTTGAAGCCGATCTTGCGGGCCACGTCCACCAGGGTGTTCTCGGCTTCCTGGTCGGCCATCGGGTCGTCGTCGACGAAAAATACCGGACGGCCCAGCACCACTTCGTCGAACTCACGCCCGGCGGTGGTCTCGGCGCGGCTCTTGAGTTGGCCGATAAACAGCGCCAGCAGGTCGGTGAACGGCATGGCCGTGCCCAATACACTGGTGTCGTGCTTGATCAGCTTGGAACCCAGCAGGCTCTTGAGCGAGCGCATCAGCCGGCCTTCGTAGTTTTCCAGGTACTCGTGCAGGGCCAGGCGACCGTACACCGGGCGGCGCTCTTCGAAGTTGAAGAACACCACCGACGGCAGCGTGATCTTGTCGTCCTCCAGCGCGATAAGCGTTTCCATGCCGGGACGAATCCAGCCGACGGTGGAGTTGGACGTGCCGAAGTCGATACCGCAGGCACGGGCTGGGGATGGGTTTTTCATGTCAATCGGGTTCCGGTTGAAAAACGGCCGCGCAGTGTATGCCACCCGCGTGCAGATGCGTAGGCCGACTATCCGCTAAATACAACGCACTTGTTACCTTGAAAGCCCGGCCTTTGCCCCCAAATCCTCCCCATACGGTTGGTGGCTGCAGGATTCTGCCCGCAGCGCCGATAAACTTCTGACGCACCCTTCGGTCACAAGATTGAGATCGGTCAATCCAGACGCCGCAAACAGGCGCATGCTGTGACGCTGGCAGTGCGATATCGATAATGGATGGTGATGCCCCCGATGGACTTCAAAGACTATTACAAGATTCTCGGTGTAGAACCCACCGCTGACGACAAGGCGATCAAGGCCGCCTATCGCAAGCTGGCGCGCAAATATCACCCGGACGTGAGCAAGGAAAAGGACGCCGAAGCCAAGTTCAAGGACGCGTCCGAAGCCTATGAAGCGCTGAAAAGCGCCGACAAACGCGCCGAATACGACGATCTGCGCAAATACGGCCAGCATGGCCAGCCGTTCCAGGGCCCGCCAGGCTGGCAGAGCCGTGGCGGCTACGGTGGCGGTGGCCAGGACACCGGCGACTTCTCGGACTTCTTCAGCTCGATCTTCGGTTCGCGCGGCAATGGTTTTGGTGGTGCCCAGGGCCGCAGTGCCGGGCGTCGAGGGCAAGATGTGGAAATGGAACTGCCGGTCTTCCTCGAAGAGACCCTGTCCAACGAGTCCAAGCAGGTCAACTTCCAGGTGCCGCAATACAACGCGGCCGGCCAGCACGTCAGCAACACCACCAAGAGCCTGAACGTGAAGATCCCGGCCGGTGTGGCCGACGGCGAGCGCATCCGCCTCAAGGGCCAGGGCGCGCCTGGGATTGGCGGTGGTGCCAATGGTGATCTGTACTTGATCATCAAGTTCGCGCCACACCCTAAATTCGATGTGGAAGGTGAGAACCTGATCATCACCCTGCCACTGGCCCCGTGGGAGCTGGCGCTGGGCACGGAAGTGGCGGTGCCGACCCTCACCGGCAAAATCAACCTCAAGGTGCCGGCCGGCAGCCAGAACGGCCAGCGCATGCGCGCCAAGGGCCATGGCTTGTTGAACAAGGCCGGGCAGCGCGGTTATCTGTTTGTGCAACTCAAGGCGGTGATGCCGAAAAACACCGACGACGAGGTCAAGGCGTTGTGGCAGGAACTGGCACAAAAAGCCGCCTTCGATCCAAGAGAATCATGGAGTAGCTAACGATGAGCAGTCCCCGTTTGGTTCAAGTGAACATGGCAGAATTCTGTGAGGCCACCGACCTGTCGGTGGCCTACGTGATCGAAATCGTCGAGCACGGCATCGTTGAACCGGTGGGGACCAGTCCCGAGTCCTGGCGCTTCACCGATTATGAACTGGCCCTGGCCAAGCGCGCCTCGGCGCTGCAAAAGGACCTGGAGCTGGAATGGGAAGGCGTCGCCCTGGCGCTCGACCTGCTGGAGGAAGTCCAGCAACTGCGGGCCGAGAACCAGATGCTCAAGCAACGGCTGGGGCGGTTGGTGCAAACGCCCTGAATCCATCAGGTGATGCTGCAGCGCGCCTTGCACGGCACCCAGTCGCGCAGGGTCAGCGAGCGAATCAGTTGCGCCTCGTCCACGGCCAGTTGCAGTTGCACATTTTCAGCCTGGGTTGCGTATGCCTCATCACTGAGGGCGCCCGCATCGTGTTCCTCGGATAACGCATTCAAGCGCACGTCATGGGGCTCCCTCAGGACGCTGAACTCATCGTCATAATGGTTGCGAATAAAGGCCTGCCAGAATTCGCGGCCTAACAGCGACTGTACGAGCTTCTTGGAGTTGTCCAGTTTTTCGATTGTGATGGCGGCATTATTCAGGATATCCGGCGCTACCTGTCCCGTTGCGAGGTAGCGGGCATCGTTGGGCTGACCGGGCAGGCCGAGGCGGCGGGCCAGGCCCATGCGATAGGCCAGGCGAATTTCAATATCTTCCAGTTTTTCCAGGGCGGCGACTTTTTGTTCAGGGGTCATGGTCGACGTGCGAATCATGCCTTCTCGAACCCGAATGTCTGCGCTGGCTAATTTTTCCACCTCGTCCAGGCGAAAAAGACCTTTGGCCAAGGTGTAGAGTGCCGGTCCCGCCTCGCCATCGGCGGCATAGCGCGTGGCTTGCCACGTCAGCACCTTGGTCTCCATGTCACTGAACACCAGGGCCGACCGATCGCCGCAGCGCGGGTCACCCGCCAGGTTGAACAGCTCTTCACGCAAGCCATCGTCCCGGGCCGCATCGAGCAATTGCCACAGGCGCGATTGCAGGTCGGTATAGCGGCTGCGGTACTCCGCCGATTCTTTGAGGTTGTCGAGGATGTCGAGGAAGATCTGCGAACCGGGTTTCTCGGCAATCGACTCCCACAGGCTGCGTCGTACGTCGATTTCCTCGGGTGACAGACCATCCATCCAGTGCTGGTATGCCGGCTCCGGTGTGTCGTCCACGATCTGTTCTTGAGGCGCGTGAACCTCGACTGTAGCGGGCTGTGGCGCCCGATAACGCATCGCGCCGGGCTGCCGGCCCGCTGCTGCCTCGCGGTGGAGCAAGGTTGCATTGCTCCAATACTCGACCAACTGCCTGCGGGCTTCGGTGCTCAGCGGGTTGCCGTCGATAAAGGTGACGTTGTTGACGTAGATGAATGCCTCGGCCTCCTCGGGCAGCGGGTTGACCAGGGACTCGGGCAACTGCGTGATGCGGTTCTGCGCCAGGTTAACGATGTCCAACGCCTGATGTGGCCCCAAGCCCTGCGGCCACTCGGTGATCCCGGTGTTTTTCAAATTCACCCTACGCAGGTTCGGCAGGGTTGCGAAGTTGGGGGTACGCGCCAGGGGGTTGCGGCTCAGATTGATGATCTTGAGTGAGGTGAGCCCCTCCAGCAGATCCACGTCGGCCTCGCTCAGGGAAAGTTGGTTGCTCCTGAGGTCCAGGCGGGTAAGCCGAGTCATCCGGGCAACGCTGGGCGGGATTGAACGCAACTCTCCGTACGACAGGTCGAGCCAACGGGTGTGACTGAAGTGGCCGAGAAACTCATCCAGGCCGTAAACGGATTGCATGCCCTGAAGCTTGATTGACCCAACGTGGCTGAAATCTGCTTCCAGCGCAGGCAAGTCGCCGACTCTCAAACCGAGTGCTTCAAGGGTGTAGCCGGCGGGAGAACCATCTTGGGCCAGCACTTTGGGAGTCATGCGCCGCCAGCACGCCTTGAGGTCTCGAGCGAATTGCTGGCGATGGTTGGCATCCCCTGCACGCAGGTTTTCGCTGTCGGCAGCCACCAGGAACCGTTGTGTGGCCCAGGCGTTCAGTTGGGTGCTCAAGGTTTGCCACTCGCCTTCCAGGCGCGTCAGTTCAGCCGGCGCCCCGTCGCCTGCGTGCAATACGAATTGCTCGTTTTCCTCCTCGCTGTAGCCGGGAAACAAGTCCCTTATCCGCCGCATTTCGTCGGTGTGGCTCAAGGGTACTTCGAAGGCGCCAGGCTGGCCGCCGTTGCGCCAGCCCGGGCGAGTTTGTGCCAGGCGAGCGATGTACGCCCGCATCTGCTGATTGGCTTGCGGGGTGAATGGGTTGTCACGCAGGCGGGTCATGCGGTTGAGACGGATGCTGGCTTCCACGTTTTCGGGGGCTGGGTTGAGCAGGCTGTCGGGCACCGCGCTCAGGTGATTGCCGGACAGGTCGACTTCTCTCAGCTCCGGCAGTTCCAGCAGGCCTGTGGGCCACTGATTGATCCGGGTGTCACGCAGCTCCAGCTTGCGCAGTCGTAGCAGCGGGCTGAAATCCGGCAGGGTGCCCAAGGGGTTGTCGTTCAGGCACAGTTCTTCCAGGCGGCTCAGGCCGGCCAGTTGGCCGGCGCTGATTTCGCTCAGGCGGATGGCATTTTTCGACAGGTCCAGGTGCGTCAGCGCCTTCATGGCCGTAATAGCTTCGGGCAGTTCGGTCAGTGTGTGGCGTCCGATACCGCCGACTTGTTTGAGGGTCAAACGTTTCAGATTGGGGAAGTTGCCAAGGAACTGCCCGGGGCCGTCGGTGAAGCTCACGTAGTCGAGAACCAACTCCTCGACATGGGCAAAATCGGCGTTGAGTTTGGGCAGGTTCACCTGGGCGCTGATTTCCAGTCGGCGCCCGGTGTATCCCCCGGCACGATCCACGGTCTGTCGGCGCCAGCAATCTCTTAACGCATCGGCCACTGACTGCTCCCGGCCTCCCGGGTTTACCTCAAATGGACGCCGGCTCGTATCTTCTCGGGCACTGCGTTTCACCCAGTCCTTGAGTGCGCGTTTGAGGGCGGCGTATTGGTCTTCCCGGCGCGTCAACTCAGTGCGCGCATCGCTCCCGAGGGTCTCGATGAAGGCTGTGGCCTGCTCGTCGCTGAACCCCGGATACAGCTTGCGCACCCGCGTATGGGTGCTGCGCAATTGAGTGAGTTTGTGCAGCGGGGAGCCGCCCCGCAGGCGCAGGTCTCCTGCCAAGGGTTTGCGCAGCACCGGGTATTCCAGCAGCACCGAGCGCAGCTCGTCCCGGGCCAATGGCGTTTGCCGCACCCGTTGCTTCAAGGTGCCGGCGTCCCGTGCGGCTTCGCCAAGTGCTCGACGCTGGCCCTGTTCAAGACGTGCCAGAACGGCGCCATACAGGTCGGTGGCGCCGAACGCCCCGTCTTCACCCATCGCCAGCATCAGCGGCGGTGCGTCGGCCTCTGGACCGACGGCGTCGATCAGTGGCCCCTGTTCGCTGCCCAAGCGGATTTCCACCCGCAGGCTCGGGTCCCAACCCGGCAAGCTGGGCAGGGTATGCAGGGCCAAGCGCAGGCTGTCCTGGCTCTGCAGGGTGTCGAGGAACAAGCCTTCATAGGCCCGCGCAATGCGCACTTGCTGCTGGCTTTCGCGCGCCAGGGCGGTGAGCCTTGGTGACAACTGCTGATGGCCACTCAGCGCAGTTAAATCCGCGTCCGTGGCGGTTTCCAGCAACTGCCTGGCAACCTCCGCCGGCAGGCCGGAAAACCTGTCAATGAGCTGCTGTACCGGGGGCGAGCGAGTCAGGTTATGGGCGCGGTAATCCGCGTCGAATAGCGAGGTCCGACTGTCCCGGGCAGCCTGGGCAACTTCGCGGCGCCACAGCATCGTCTGTTCGTCCAGCACCCGGGGAGTCGGGTCGAGGACCGCCGGATAGGTCAAGCCTCGGTGCGCCACCACGCGCTCGGTGATCGCCGGGTCGGCCAGCGCATAATCCAGCGGGTCGTCACTGCCCATCTTCTCGATAAAGGTCTCGATCCGCTGATGGATGCCAAAGCGCGCCAGGCTGTCACTCAACAGGGCGGGCGGCGGTTGCAGGTCCACATGCAGTTGGCGCAGTTGATCGGCGCGAGTGCCACTGGCCAGGCGTGCCTGTTCCAGTTGTGCGTCGCTCAAGCCCCGTGTGCGATAACCCAGGCGGCGCATCAGCGCCGGGCCGTCCCAGGTCAGCGGTTCTTCGCCTTCATGCAGCCAGGCACCCGCGCCGTTATGCGCCACCTGCGGGGCATAAGCGTCGGAGCGTGTGGGGTGTTGTATGCGATAGGTGTCGCCGTCGGGCTCGGGTTTGACGGCATACAGGTGATCGTCGAGGGGCAGCAGCGGCTGCTGGTCGTGGCTGTGCAAGCCCAGGTCATCAAACGTGGCGTCCTTGGGCAATACGACGGGGCTGCGATAAGGCGTAAGGTCCGGCTTCCACAGCCGCTGCTCGCCACCTGGCAAACGCACCGGCTTGAGCCCTTGTACCAACGCGGGTGTAGGCGGTGCAGCGAGCTTTTGCAGGCCTTTCCCTGCGCCGGCCAGCAGCGCCATGGCGGCCAGGTTTTGCGCGACGTCGAACCAGTGCGTCTTGGCCGTGTCCCGGTCGCCTTCGCCCCAGTCGATCACACCTTCGAAGGTTTCGTAGAGCAATTGGCCCGCCATGGCGGCCAGCATGATTTCGCCGAGCACCGGGACGAACGCCAGTCCCAGGCCGAGCACGGTAGCGCCGGCCTCCAGCCAACGGGCGATTTTTTGCCCGCGCACCCGGGCGTCGACATCGGCGGTGGGCACTGCCTGGTCGCGCGCATCGCCGAGGGCCTTGTCGCGGCCATGCTCAAACAGGTTGGCCCACAGGTCGACGTTGTCAGCCCACAGGCCCTGTCTTGAGACCACCATCAGGTACAGGTCGGGAGCGCCCGTCTTCACCACCCTGCAGCCGGCTTTCGGGGGCGGAAGCGACTGGGGCATGACCGTCGTAGTCAATACCGGGAAGGCCAGTTGCAGCATCGTCTGGGTCACCGGCGAACGCGCTACTGCGTCGACGGCGGCGGTGGAGTCCGCAGCGGGTTCGGTAAACCGGTTGAAGAACGCCGGCTTGTCGTGTTCATTGAGAAACTGGCTGAAAAAATGCTGGTAGCTCGTGGGCGTCGGGCGGTTGTTATTGCCGGATTCGCTTGGCGCTTTGTCGCGCGCCGCCCACTGGCGGTTCAGTTCGGTTTTCAGCGCATCAAGGCTGTTGTAGCGCTTGAGCGGGTGCTCCGGATCGTGGGGCAGGTAGACGATGAAGTCGGTGGCATAGCGATATTTTTCCACCGGTGTAAACACCACGCTTCCCATGAGCGCGCGGTCCATCACGCTCAGGCAACTGAACCACACCGGCTTGCCGCCCAGCGTCGGGTTGCGTTCGCCGTCGACCACCTTGAGCACCATGGTGAAGTCATCCGGGAGAATGTCCTGCTTGAGCAGCGCCAGGTACGCCGCAGCCCTGAGGGCATCCTTCTGGCTGGTGATCACGGCGTCGCGCAACCGGGTGGCGGCCGTCTCGTCGGTGGGCAGTAATGTTTCCTTGAGGTGCGCCTGGTAGCGGGCACCCACGTCCAGCGTACGGCACAGCCTGATAAAGGCGGGTACGGTCAGCGCCGGGCTGATCCTGGGAGAGGCGCCTTCCCGGTCCGGGTATTGGGTGAACCCGGAGGCAGGATCGAATGCGCCGTCTTCACCTTCACTGGCTTCAAAGTTATGCAGGGCAGCCTGCACCAGCGACACCTCCAGTACTTTGTATTCGCCGGCCTTGATCCCCAGGGTGCCGAGCCTCAGCGGCTCATACAAACGAAGAGAGGTGCCTTCGACATCCACGGTGAGGTTGAATTGTTCTTTCAGCGCGCCGTTGAGCAGGCCTATGGCGAAGGGCTTGAGTGCCTGGACGTTGGCCAGGTGTTTATCCACCGCGTGTTGGGATTTGAAACTGGTTTCATTGAACGCCTTCAAGGTTCTTCGCTGCAGCGGCGACAAGCTGTCCATCCACTGCACCTGTTCGAGCCTGGCCTGTTTCAACGCTTCTATGCGGTGGGCCGGCGCCTGTACCAGCCAGTCCGGAATGGCCTGGCGAATGAACGCACTGTTGTCGTCGGAAGATGAGAGGGGAGTAACGGAGGGGGCATCCTGCATGGGGGCATTCCTTTGGGTAAGCAAAGGAAAAAGGCTACTGAAAACCGCTGTGGATTAATAAGTCGAAAAGCCGCTGGATAGCACGCAATAGTTAACGCATCGGCCCCGGATTACCTATGGATCGACGACTTAATTACCCCATGGAAATCCCCCCCGTGTGCATCAAGCCTGCCAGCGCTTTTTGAGTGTTCGTCCAGGGGGGGCAATCCGTTCAAATAGCTACCGCCGAGTGCCGGGGGCGACTGATTAAGGTCATTGCCTTAATTTCCCTATCGGTACTCGTTTATGCCAGCACCTCAAGCCTCCACCTCGCTCCTGCCGGGCGGCGAAGGGCGTCACTATGCACAGATCAAAGCCGCCATCCCCGAAAGCCTGGTCAGCGCATCTCCTGCCCTGCGTGCAGCCATCACGCAGGCCAAGCCAGAGATCCCCGCCTGGTATGCGGCCACCACCCCGGCACAGAAGGCTGCGCTGCAAAACCTGTTGGAGGCGAGCATCAAGTCTCACACTGCACTGGAGCAAGCGACCGGCAAGGTGCAAGAGGTCAACGCCTTCGCCCGGCCATTGCTTGAAGCCGCGTTGAAGGCCGCCGGGTTTGAGCTGGACGTCAACCAGGTGCATCTGCGCCTCTATGTACCGGTCGAAGGTCTAGCGACAGGCTACCGGACCAAGACTTTGTCCCTGTTGCAAGCGGCCTTGAACAATTTTGAAGCGCGCGAGACCCGCGCCGGGTTCTTCGACAGTGCTTCAGGCTTTATCACCGCTCCCGGCGCGGATGGCCGTTTCGAGCGCCATACCACGACCCTGACGATCGAGACCTTCGCCCGGTTATGCCGCGACCTGGACCTGGGCAGGCTGTACCAGGAACACCTCACCACCTACCTGCTGCCCGTGCAAACCGTGTCCAGGAACCTGCTGCGTGAACGCTTTATCACCCGGCAAAAGGACGCCTTCAGAGCCGCCGCCTACGTGGCGTTGCTCAAAGGTGATATTCGCAGCGACGACTACGCGCTACTGCTGCGCATCGCCAATGGCGAGCGACGCATCAAGCACGAAGGCAAGCAGGTCTGGCACCGCTGGCCCAGTATCATGGAACTGCAAATGCACGGCTGCCTCATGATCGACCCGAGCGTGGAGCATGGGTATGGCACCTGGCTTATCGTCTACATCCCCGACCACCCCGAGCACCCCATCAAGCGCTACAAAACCTTTGCCGACTATGCAGAGGAAACGACCCGTGAGCTGACCGCTTACAGGCCAGAGGACTATTGGGACAGCAGGGGGGTTCAGGTCACGGCCCACCAACAGTTTTTCTCACGGTTCATCGGGAAAAAATACCTGGCTTACTACTACGGGCGGTTCACCGAGAAACGCGTCGATGAACCGCAAAGGCGCGTGGCCCTGGGCCCTGATCCAGCGTGGCGACAGTACTACGCAAGAAAATCCCTTACCGAACTCCAGGCGATCAACGCCGTCATAAAGTCCCCGCGACATATCAGCCGCACGCCGCAGGACCAGCCAAACCTGAACCTCAACGCCCACCCGATCAAGGGGCTGTGGATCGACGTCGACCCTTGGGACGAGCTGTACGCCGACATGCGCAAGCGCGCACTCGACGATGGGTTGAGCATGGCGATACCCACCGCTCACACCGACGCGGCTGGCCACGACCGGCGGATGGCGCATCTGATGAACATCGGCCTGTTCACCTTGAATCTGGTGTCGATGTTCATTCCGCCCTTGGGTGCACTGATGGCGGTGGTCACGGCCGGGCAACTGCTGTACGAAGTACTGGAGGGCGTGGTTGAACTCGGCCAGGGTGACCGCGAGGCCGGCTGGGCGCATATCGCTGACGTGCTGGAAAATCTCGCGCAACTGGCGGTGGGCGGCGCTGCGTTGCATATCAGCGTGTCGCCGTTTATCGAAGGACTCAAGGCGGTCAGGCTGCCGTCGGGCAAGGCCCGCTTGTGGAAGCCGGACCTTGCGCCCTATGCGCAGGACATCCGACTGCCGGCAGGCTCGGTTCCCGACCAGGCGGGACTACATACCGTCAATGGGCGCCAGGTCGTGTCGGTGGACGGCAATCGCTACGCCGTGACCGCGCAAGACGAACCGGGCGTGTACCGGGTCCAGCACCCCAGCAGGCCCGAGGCGTATGAGCCTCAGATCGTCAACAACGGTTCTGGCGCCTGGACCCATGAGGCCGATGAGCCCCTGACGTGGCAAGGTGCTCCGCTGATGCGGCGACTGAGCCATGTAATGGAAGGCCTGAGCGATACGCAGTTGGAGCAGGTGCGCAAGATCAGTGACACCGATGAAAGCGTGCTGCGCCGGCTGTACGTGGAAAGCGAGCCCACTCCGGCCATCACACTCGACACGGCGGTGCGCATGCGGGCTTACGGGCGTGCCGAAAGCTTGAGCGGGCAGATCCTTGCGGGGTCGATGTCGATGGACCTGGGTAGCTACGCCGCGTCGTTGATGGTGGAAATGACCGGCTGGCCGCCCGGCAGGACCATCGAAGTATTTGACGGCCAGGGCACCAGCAGGACAGCTGCGTTGTATGGCCAACCTCATGCGCCCGGGACGGAACTGATCAGCATCAGCCGCATAGACCTGTTCGGCGGCAAGCTGCCGGCGTTGATCGTCGAGAGTTTGCCCGAGGAGCAGCTTAAAAACCTGCTCGGCCAGCATATGCCCTACGGGGCCGCGCTGCGTAGCCAGGCGTTGCAGGAACGGCTGGGGATCTATGCCAAACAGTCCCTGCGGCGGGTGTTCGACAGCCTTTACCTCGGGCGGTCATCGCCTGGCAGCGCCGAACTGCAACTGTTCGCGCGCGACTTCAAAAGCCTGCCACCGGTCATGGTCGAGGAACTGCTGGAAGGTGCCAGCCCCTCGCAGCGGGCGAGCCTGGTCAACAATCGCAAGATTCCCCTGGAGCTGGCGCAGCAAGCACGCCGGCAACTTGGGCATCTGCGTCTGGCCCGGGCGTACGAAGGGCTTTATCTGGACGAGTTGGCCAATGTCGACACCGAAGCGCTGGCGCTCAACACGCTGGAGCGCCTTCCTGGCTGGCGAAACGACTTGCGCATTGAGGTTCGCGAAGGCTCCCTGGCCGGAAGCCTGCGTGCCGGCTATGGCCCACCCGAGTCCGCGCACCGCAAGGTATTGGTGCACAGGGGCGATGGACGCTACGAGGCGTTTGACGCACGAGGACAAAGCCTGCATGTCGTCGACAATCTGTACGGCGCCTTGCAACATGCCCTGCCAGACACCCACCGCCAGTCTCTGGGATTGCCAGGCATTGGGCAGGGGCCGGAGTTAAGAGCCAAAATCCAGGAACATGCCCTGTCGCGCGGTGCCTTGCGCAAGGTGCTGCAGATGCAACCCGCCCAACCGTTCTTCAAACCGCTATCGCAGTTGTCGGGCGGCAGGCGTGGGTACCCCTTGAGCGGGCGCGGCGGG
>NZ_JACAOM010000117.1:0-541 GCF_013386245.1 Pseudomonas sp. 21615526
GTGCTGCGCAACGTCGAGCTGTACGACTTGTCGATCAAAGGCCTGATCGCCGCCACCGAACGCACTGATTTGGCTGGGGTATCGGCCGGCATCCGTCACCTGGTGCTGTTCGACCGTTCGGAAGCGGCGCCCTACAAAGGCGACATCCTGTTGTTGGACAAGGATGGCAACGTGATCGCCGACTCAGCCCTGCAGACGCCCAAATCCGCCAACTTCGCCGACCGCGATTACTTCCAGGCCCATCGGCAGAATCCCGACCTGGGCCTGTTCATCAGCCGGCCCTTCATGGCGCGCTGCGTGTGTGACGACCAATGGCGTATCGCTTTCAGCCGCCGGGTTTCCGGGCCGGATGGGCGATTCCTCGGCGTGGCCGTGGCCACCATGCGCCTGTCGTACTTTCAGCAACTGTTCCGCAGCCTGAATATCGGCAGCGACAGCACCATCAACCTGATCAACCAACAAGGCATCCTGCTGGCCCAGCAGCCGTTGCTGGAACGGGACATGATCGACAAGGACCTCAGCCAGCGGCCAAACGTCGCGC